>CACXZL010000085.1 GCA_902772085.1 uncultured Coriobacteriaceae bacterium
ACCACGGCACCGACTATCACAACGACCAGCAAGACCACGACCACGACGTCACTCATGGCGCAACTCGCACTTCTTTGTATGTCCGCAGTCGCCCGCAAAGGGGCAGCTTGCACATCCTCCCGAATGACGAGACTTACGCATCGAAGCGACTGCAAGCGCAACGGCCAGCACAATGCCCGCCACCAGAATCACATCCCAAGCGTTCATGCTTACCCTATCCCCAATGCCGTACCGACAAGTCGCACAACGAGCGCCAGAATCCAAGCTATGCCGCATTGCCACAGCACGACTCCCACCGCCCACTTGGCACCCATCTCCCGCTTGATCGAGGCGATAGCCGCCACGCACGGCGTGTAGAGCAACGAAAACACCAGCATGCACGCCGCCGAAAGTGCCGTGAGCACTGCTGTCACACCACTTGCACCGCCAAAGAGCTCACGCATCACGGCCACCACGCTCTCCTTGGCCATGAAGCCACTGATAAGAGACGTCGCGATGCGCCAGTCCCCCAGCCCGATGGGCCTGAGCACAGGCACGAACCAGCTCGAGATCATGGCGAGGATGCTTCCTTCCGACTCGGCAACCATATTGAAGTGCAGGTCGAAGTGAGAGAGGAACCACACCACGACGGTCGCGATCAGGATGACCGAGAAGGCCTTTTGCAGGAAGTCCTTAGCCTTCTCCCAAAGGAGCTGCACCACGCTCCGCGGACTCGGCATACGGTAGTTTGGCAGCTCGAGCACCAGCGGCACCGCCTCGCCCTTGAAGATAAACCGACTATGCAGCAGCGCCGCCACGATGCCGCAGAGGATGCCGAGCACGTACAATCCCGTCATCACGACGCCGCCCTGCCCAGGAAAAAAGGCGTTGACGAAGAAGGCGTAGATGGGCAGCTTGGCCGTACAGCTCATGAATGGGGTAAGCAAGATGGTGAGACGACGGTCGCGATCCGACGGAAGCGTGCGCGTGGACATCACGGCAGGCACGGTACAGCCAAATCCGATGAGCATGGGAACGATGGAGCGACCGGAAAGACCGATCTTGCGCAGGATCTTGTCCATAAAGAACGCCACGCGCGCCAAGTAGCCCGAATCCTCGAGCAGGGACAGAAAGAAGAACATCACCACGATGATGGGCAGAAACGACAAGACCGAGCCCACGCCCTCAAAGATACCATCGATAATGAGCCCGTGTATTGCCTCGTTCACCCCCGCGCTCGCCAGCGCCCCATCTGCCCACGCGGTCACAGACCCGATGCCCTCCTCGAGCAGCCCTTGCAGCCACGCGCCAATGACGTTGAAGGTGAGATGGAAAATCAGCGCCATGATGGCCACAAACACAGGGATGGCCGTCCACTTTCCCGTGAGGATGCGGTCGATGCGCTGGCTGCGCACATGCTCTTTGCTCTCATGCGGCTTGGCGACACACGCATCGCATACGTCAAAAATGAACGAGAAGCGCATGTCGGCAATGGCGGCGCTGGCATCAAGCCCGCGCTCGGTCTCCATCTGGCTCACGATATGCCGCACCGTCTCGAGCTCGTTCGCGTCGAGAGCAAGCTGGGCAATGATGAGCTGGTCGCCCTCTATCACCTTGCTTGCGGCGAAACGCACGGGAAGTCCAGCCCGTTCTGCATGATCCTCGATGAAATGAGCCACGGCATGCAGGCACCGATGGACTGCCCCGCCATCTTGATCGGGCGAGCAGAAGTCTTGGCGCAGCGGCCGCTCCTGATAATGCGCAACGTGGAGCGCATGACGCACGAGCTCTTCCACGCCCTCGCCCGTCATGGCGCTGATGGGCACCACGGGGACGCCGAGCATCGACTCGAGCCGGTTCACGTCCACCGAACCGCCGTTTCCCGTGAGCTCGTCCATCATGTTGAGCGCGACCACCAAGGGAACGTTCATCTCGAGGCATTGCATGGTGAGGTAGAGATTGCGTTCTATGTTTGTGGCATCCACGATGTTTATGATGGCGTGCGGATGCTCGCCGAGCACGAAGTTACGGCTTACAAGCTCTTCAGCCGAGTAAGGAGAGAGCGAGTAGATGCCCGGAAGGTCGGTGACCGACGTCTTTGGATGGCCGCGAAGCACGCCGTCCTTGCGATCCACCGTAACACCCGGGAAGTTGCCCACGTGCTGGTTTGCGCCCGTTAGCTGGTTAAACAATGTCGTCTTGCCACAGTTCTGGTTGCCCACCAGCGCAAACGACAAAACCGTACTCTCAGGTAGCGGATCGCCGCTTCCCTTGGGATGGAACTTGCCCTCCTCACCTAGACCAGGATGCACGGCCTCGGGCACATGCACGCGCGAAGCACCTGACGTCGATTCCTCAGGCCCGCGGTACCCTACGTCCACGACGTCTATACACGCAGCATCGTCGAGGCGAAGCGTAAGCTCATATCCATGAATGCGTAGTTGCATCGGGTCGCCCATCGGCGCATATTTCACCAGCGTCACGCGGACTCCCGGAATCACACCCATGTCGAGGAAATGCTGCCGTAGCGCGCCCTCACCACCGACCTTTTCTATCACGGCACTCTGGCCTATCTCAAGCTCTCGTAACGTCATCATCTGCCGCCCTCCAAGGCGCACAAAAGGGGTTGTTCTCCTACGCCAATACACGACTCGCACCCGACAAGCCGTGAGGTTTAGTTAGTACATATCCATTTTCTCACAGACAACGAGCGATGGCCGTCCCGTTGAAAGGTTTTATGCACCTTGACCACGTATCTAGCGCACTTTGTCGACATAGATCCATCCTCCCTTGGCGCCATAGCCCGCGTGCAGGAGGTGCTGGCAGGCGTTCACCAGTTCAAGTGCACGGCGTGCCACTATTGCACCGACGGCTGCCCCATGAGCATACCCATCCCCGACTTCTTCAAGGCCATGAACCGCAAGCTCATCTTCGAGAACGAGGCCGACGCCTTGAAGCGCTACAGAAGCACCGCAAAGAAGGCCGGCGTAAACGCAAGCGACTGCATCCAGTGTGACCAGTGCGAGGATGCCTGTCCGCAGCGGTTGCCCATTATCAAGTACCTGCAGGAAGTCGCAGACGCGCTCGAGTAGAAAAGCCAGCACGTTGTATCGGATGAACGATAGTTTATCGCTTTTTTCGTTTGAGCAGGTAGAGGGACCATTCGTTGCGGGTGGTCCCTCTGGTCGTCTCTGAACTCACGCAAGCACACAGCGCTCGAGCAGCGGCGTTGCCCCGGCGGTCTTCCAGCGCCTGGGTCCCGGAGCGTCGGCTATGGACAACATTGACTCGTGGTATGCACGAGACGTCCTGCGCCCTATACTATGAAGTGATATTGGCCTCTCCCACAGGAAGGAAACCCCATGAAAGACGGACTGAAGATTGCGACCATCGGCGGTGGCTCAAGCTACACGCCCGAACTCATGAACGGGTTCATCAAACGCTATGATCGTTTGCCGATAAAGGAGATTTGGCTCGTCGACGTGGAACGCGGTCGCGAAAAGCTCGAGATCGTCGGCGCACTCGCGCAGCGCATGTGGGACAAGAGCGGCCACGACGTCAAGGTCCACCTCACGCTCGACCGCCGCGAGGCGCTGCGCGACGCCGACTTCGTCACCACGCAGTTCCGTGTGGGCCTGCTCGAGGCGCGCATCAAGGACGAGCGCATCCCCTTCAGCTATGGCATGCTCGGTCAGGAGACCAACGGTGCTGGCGGTATGTTTAAGGCCCTGCGCACCATCCCCGTGATCCTCGACATCGTGGAGGAAATGAAGGAGCTCTGCCCCGACGCCTGGCTCGTAAACTTCACCAATCCGAGCGGCATGGTCACCGAATCCGTGATCCGCTACGGAGGCTGGGACCGCTGCATCGGCCTTTGCAACGTGCCCATCGGCTCCATGCTGACCGAACCTCAGCTCATAAACAAGACCATGGACGAGCTCGTATTCCGCTTTGCCGGCATCGACCACTTCCACTGGCACCGCGTCTTTGACGCCGCCACTGGAACCGAGGTCACGATGGACATCATCGACGGCATGCTCGACCCGGAGAAGGATGACGGCACCCCCGCAAACATCCACAACATCCCCTTCGCACGTGAGCAGCTCGAGCACTTGCGCATGATTCCATGCGGATACCATCGCTATTACTATCTGCAGACCGAGATGCTCGAAGACGGGCTCAAGGAGTTCGCCGACCCAGAGAAGGGAACGCGCGCCCAGCAGGTGAAGGCCGTGGAGGACGAGCTCTTCGAGCTCTATCGTGATCCCGCACTCGCCGAGATGCCCGACCTACTGGCCAAACGCGGCGGCGCCCACTATTCCGACGTGGCCACCGAGTCCGTCGCCGCCATCTACAACGACGCGAACGAGCACATCGTATGCTCCACGCTGAATCGCGGGGCCATACCCGACCTGCCGGCCGATGCCGTGGTGCAGGTGAGCAGCTTCGTGGGTGGCGCCGGAGCGCAGCCCGTCGCCTTCGGGCCGCTGCCCGCGTCGGCGCGCGGTTATCTCCAGCTGATGTGGAACATGCAACGTCTCGTGGAGGAGGCAGCCGTCACAGGCGACTATGGCGCCCTGATGGAAGCCGTGGCACTCAACCCACAAACACCTGCCGGAACCACGGCACAGCGGGTCATCGACGAGCTGCTTGTTGCCCATAAAGCGTTCCTCCCGCAATTTGCAAACAAAATCGCAGAGCTTGAGGCTGCGGGCATCACGATCAAGGACGATACGGTCCGCGACCTCTGCGCACAAGGTCTGTAATCCCATCGGGTATCGTCGCCGGGATGGCTGATAGAAACTCTCTTCGGCCATCCCGGCATTTGCCAAAAAGTAAAACTATTCGTCCCGTCCCGACGCCGAGTGGTACAATCGCCTCTCAGCACCCCAACGGAGACCGGAGGCAAAGATGGTATATGGCAGCATTCTGGAAGCGGTGGGTCACACGCCACTTGTGCAGCTACGACGTATCGCCGAGCCGCAGAACGCACGCATCCTCGTAAAGTTCGAAGCCACGAATGTAGGGGGATCCATCAAGACTCGCACCGCATTGCAGATGGTGCGTGCCGCAGAAGAACGCGGCGACCTGCAGCCTGACTCCATCATCGTCGAACCCACCAGCGGCAACCAAGGCATTGGCTTGGCGCTTGTCGCGGCCGTTTTGGGATATCAGGCAAAGATTATCATGCCCGATTCCGTCTCGATCGAACGTCGCAAACTCGTGGTACACTACGGCGCACAGGTCCTGCTCGAGCACGACGACGGAGACATCGGCGCATGCGTTGATCGCTGCATCCAGCGCGCCTTGCACATGGCCGAGGAGGATTCTCGCGTCTACGTTCCCCAGCAGTTCGAGAACCGCGACAATCTCGCGGCGCATCGTGAGCACACGGCTCAAGAGATTCTCGCCGACGTCGACTCGCGCATCGATGGGTTTTGTTCCGGCATCGGTACCGGTGGCACCATCACGGGTATCGGCAGCGTGCTCCGCGAGGCAAACCCCGATATCCGTATCTGGGCTGTGGAGCCGGAGAACGCTGCAATTCTTTCTGGCGGATCGGTTGGCACGCATCTGCAGATGGGCATCGGCGACGGGATCATTCCCGAGATCCTCGACACGCACATCTATGACCGCATCTCCATCGTCACGGACATCGAAGCGATGGAGATGACGCGCCGTCTCGCGCGCGAGGAAGGCCTTATGTGCGGCATCTCCAGCGGCACCAACGTGGTAGCGGCCGTACGCATGGCACGAGAGCTCGGGCCCGGCAAGACGGTCGTCACCATCCTGCCCGACACTGGCGAGCGCTACATCTCCACCAAGCTCTTCTGCGGCGAAGAAGGTCTCATCTTTTAGCTTCGTAGTCCGTCGATCACATCCCGGCGGTCATATGGCGACCATACATACAATACGGAGGAGGAATATCGATGGACTTGCACATACTCGGTGGTTTGATGCTTCCCTTCTTGGGAACTACGCTCGGCGCAGCAATGGTATTTCTTCTCAAAGGCGCCATCTCGCAAACGTTGCAACGCATACTCACCGGCTTCGCGGCCGGCGTTATGGTGGCAGCCTCGTTCTGGAGCCTGCTGCAACCGGCGCTCGAGGGATCGGCGCACCTCGGCCATCTTTCTTTCGTTCCCGCGTCGGTCGGGTTTCTCATTGGCATCGGCTTCCTGCTCCTGCTCGACGAGGTCACGCCGCACATGCATATGGACAACGGCGAAGAAGGTCCCAAAAGCAGCCTCAAGCGTACGACCAAACTCATCCTCGCCGTGACGCTGCACAACATACCTGAGGGCATGGCCGTAGGCGTCGTATATGCAAACCTCCTCGCAGGCAGCGACCTCGTGAGCGCGGCAGGCTCTTTGGCACTAGCGCTCGGCATCGCCATCCAGAACTTCCCTGAAGGGGCAATCGTCTCCATGCCGTTGCGCGCCGAAGGCATGCCCAAGGGAAAGACGTTCCTCTACGGCATGCTCTCCGGCGCGGTGGAGCCCGTTGCCGCGATCGTGACCATCTTGGCATCAAGCCTCGTCACATCGTTGCTCCCGTACTTGCTAGCCTTTGCGGCAGGAGCGATGTTTTACGTGGTGGTAGAGGAGCTTATTCCCGAGATGAGCGAAGGCAAGCACTCGAACGCGGGCACCATCGCCTTCAGCCTCGGTTTCGTGCTAATGATGGTGCTCGACGTCGCCCTCGGCTAACGCACCGTGACTTCGACGCACATGAGCTCTTAACGCGCATGGATAGCTCGTGCTGGGTTTGGCCACCTTCGAGCTGTTTTGAGGGACTGTCAAACACCTCTCGCTCCGTCACACACCTCGATGAATGGATTCTCAACCCGCGCCATACAAGAACAAGCACGCTCGATGGTTGAACCAATCACCGAGCGCGATTCCCCCTACACCACCGCGAAGCTACCCAAGTATCAGCTACCCAAGTATCGAAACTCGAGAGCGGGATTGGCGCGCTGCACCGTCTCAAAGGCGGCGTAATCGCCACGAGCACACTCCACAAGGTACGAATAGTTGCCCAACTCGGTCTTTTGCGGACGATCGTGTACCGCGACGACCTTCATTCCCTGGCTTTCCACACTGCCAAGCAGCTCGGCAAGGTCCTCGGCGCTTCCCGACGCGACGAACGCCATGCGATCTGAAGCCTCTTTCGAAGCCTCTCCCGTGGAGAGCACGTAGAAGCGGGTCTTGTTTGCGTCGTTCTTTTGGATGCCGGCCGCCACGACCTGAAGTCCGTAGACGTCCGCGGCTGCTGCGGATCCTATGGCCGCGCAATCCCTTCCTTCGGCCTCGGCAGCCATGCGTGCACCTTCCGCCGTGCTCGCAACCTCTATGACCTCGGCATTTGGCAAGTTTTCCTTTAGCCATTCCGACCCCTGGGCGATGCCTTGCTTGTGTGAATAGACAATACCGATATCCTCGATGCGTGATGGGCAGTTCGACCTCACCGGCAACGCATACGTTCTCGTGCGAGATCACCTCGTCAAGGTATTCGGCGATCGGTCCGCCGATGGCGTTTTCCTGCGGTATAACGGCATAGTCCGCATTTCCATCCAGAAGCTCCTGCACAGAGGCCGCCACGTCCTTTTGCGGCACGTACGTGCCCTGACCGCCAAAGAAGACCCCACAGGCCTCCTGCGTATACGTCCCCTCGGGCCCCAGATAGCTTACCCGCGCCTTCGACCAGTCCTCCTGTCGCTTCGCCGGCGCTGTCTCCTCGGTCTTCTCCTGGACGGACGTACTCGCGGTGCCGCCTTGCGACGACACCTGTGCGCTCGCGCATCCCGCCAATGCAAGCGTTCCCGCAAGCCACAGCGCGATATATACCCTGTTCATGTCCATATCCCTTCTTTGCAACCAATCAAGAACAGCCTCAATGATACTCGACCACATACTCCAACTTCAAAAAACCCTATATGCCCGTGGGCCAACGCGGCGGCGATGAGCGCCGCGGAGGCGGTCGGAGAGGCCATA
>CACXZL010000086.1 GCA_902772085.1 uncultured Coriobacteriaceae bacterium
CCTCATCAAACGTAGGCGCGACGTCGGCCAGTACTTTCGGGTCCGTATTGCCTTTGGATGCATAGTACGAATTGTATGGTGCGCCGTCGGGGATGACGCCTCGCAAGTCTTCGTGGTCCACGATAAATCCCGAGTCCAGAACCGCTACGCCTATTGCTTGCTCAGACTTCGCACCGTTTTCCCATGCCTCGGGAACATTCATGCTCTGTAGCCCCCACTGCATATCATAGTAGGGGTCGTTTACCGTCGCACCTTCTGACGCGGCAACTTCAAGAGAATCGCCGCCTTCGTCCACGATTGCGGGAAGCTGCTCCACATATGCCATGGCATCATACAAAGAAGGACGCTCTTCTTCCACGGTATATATGTAGTCTGGTTGTGCTCCGCTTACCTTGCCGGAAGTCTCAAGCTCGTTTACGGCGTCTTCTACCGTGGATCCCTGCGTCACGTTCAGCTGCGCTAAATCATCGGAGACCCACTGCAGCGAATCCTCGTCCACCGTGGCAAAATCATGCCTGCCAAACAGCTCGGTAGCAGAGGCGCCTTCGTTGCCCTTGTCAACGCTCACGAGCACGACGTCTGGCACAAACGTTGCGTCTTGCGGCATCTGAAATACCTTGGGCTTCTGAGCGGGCTGGCTTTCGACTATGCGGACTTCGTCGCCTTCGATGAGGTACGGTTCGGCGTTTTCGGAAGACTGACTGGCGGTCGAGACGTCGTTCATGGCGGTTTGCGCTTGGCTCAAGGAGATGGTTTCCGTCGGTGCGCCGGCTTGTGCCGTGACCGCATTTGTGGTGCCCTCATGATTGGCGGTATCGCCTGCGTCGTCTTTGTTTGGAATACCATTGGATCGTTCGTCCGCCGACAATACCGTCGGGTTGAGCGTCGGCGAATGAGTCCCGTCTGGCATGCCATTCATGCAAAGTAGCATAACGATCGCACAGCTGGCTGCTACGAAGACAGGGATAACAAACCTGCCAAAACGCTTTGGACGATGCTTCATGGACCCCACCCTCTTCAATTCGTTATGGATGATTTCTAGGCATACATCATACAACAGCGTAAATCGCTTCGCGCTAGTGACTTTTCCGTAACGACGGGGACGGAGGGTGTCGTCACGCAAACGCTGGGCAGCTGGGCTAGCCGCTTGCATGTCCGCCCTCGCATGCGTTTTGCCACCCGCATGCGAGGGCGGACACGTCGAAGCCATATTCAGGACGACGTGGACGGAGTTTAGAGCAATGGATTCGATGCTCTCGATCGGCGGAGTGAACCTCGCCAAGTGGAATTCCATTTGACGTGCTCTCGTCAGACGAAAAAACGTTGGATGTCTCACGGCTGGCATGAGAATAGCAAACACTTTTGGCCGAAGGATGATGCGAGGAATTAGCTCATAAATGATGAAGACGTCTTCTGACGCTCGTCGCCTGTGATTTCTTTCTCGGAAGACGGTTGTCCTTGCTCCTCTTGCTCGGTCTCCTCTTCCATTTCGCCTGTCTTGTCCGTGATGTCGACACCTATCGTCGCAAGGCGTTCAAACAACTTCCCGCCTGCGAAGCTCAGGAGGAACGCCGTCACCATGATCGTCATGTAGCCAGAGTCGCTTATGGACTGCTCCTTTGTGAGCGCGGTCGTAAGGCCCTTCGAGATGGCGATGCAAATGAAGAAGCAAATGATGGTAATTACGAGCGGCCGTGAGTAGAAATAGATGAGCGTTCCGCGGTTGGCCCACTCTTTGGCATCGTCTGCAAGCTTGTCCTCACCGCTCAGGGACTGCACGTCAAAATACATCTGATATAACATGTGAATGTATTGCAACGACGAGCCCAGAAGTGCCGCGGGAATCGAAAACAGAGCTATGAGGAGAAGGCTTGGCATATTATTGTTTGAATTGTTTATGTAATAGACGTAGAGTGCAATGCAGGTGCCGACGATTCCGATTATCGACATAATGACGAGGTAGAGCAAAATCCATTTGGACTGTTGCTTGGTAAGGTAAAACACATGCTCGCTTTTTGAGCTTGTCAAACGCTGTAACGTATCATGTCCCATGATGAGCCGTCCTTGTCCTTGCGAATGGAAATACCGAGCTTGCGATGTGGCAAATATAATAATAGCGGCTTTATAGCCTCTTGCGGAAGAAGATGCGCTCCGTGCCGTCATCGAGTGCATAGCGGAACTGCTCCTCGTAGCCGAGGGCGGGGTAGTAGTCCGGCGCTTGGAACGAGAACGTGTCCACGCTTGCCGTGGTGCACCCGCCCTTGCGGGCCTCTTGTTCCACGTGCTCGAGGAGCCGTCTACCTAGCCCCTTGCGACGATATGTCTCGTCCACGGCGAGCGTGTCTACGTGGAGCTCGGGGCCGAGCGACCAGGCCGTGATGCCGGCTATGAGGCGGCCATCATCCTCGACGTGATGGCGGTACGTCCTGAACTCCCTGCCTTGCGCCTGTGCATGCGCGTCGAGTAGCGCGCCTACCTGCGCATCGTGGTCTTCCTCGCTAGGCAGGATCCTCCAAGTGGGTTGAGCCTCTGCCTTCTGCCTGCAGTTGTCTTCGCCGAGCCGAGCAAGCAGCTCATCGATTGGCGCATCGTAGACGTAGATCGTGCAATCCTCCACAGATGTCGATTCCTGCTGCAGGACGCGTCGCATCTGCAAGTGTTCGTAGAACTGCCAGTCACAGCCATTGTCGGTCACAAGGCGCAGTGTATGGGCGCCACGCTCGGCGAGCCAAAGCAGTCCCTCGCGCAGGAGCTTCTTTCCCAACTTCTTGCCGCGAGCTTCTTCGGCGAGTGCGACGAGCACCACCTCGCCAACGCCATCTGCGCCCTCAAGCTCTCCGGCGCTTCTCACGGCCTCGTTCTCTTCGTTGAGTATCGCCGCGTCGGCGCGTGCCTCTATGCCGAGCGTCGACGCCATGGCGGCTATGCGCGTACGCTGCTGGAGCCAATGCATGCGCTGGTCGTGGCTGGTCGGCTCCTCTTGGGGACTCTTCAGCAAGATTATGCCCAGAGGCACCCCGTCGTCATCCACTGCCACGAAGCCCTTGTCGGTTTGGGACAAGTGCTCGCAGAGTTCGTCGGATCCTTGCCAATAGGAACGGCTGCCGTGATCGCTATGCCAGAGCCTGCCTAGAAGACGAGAGAAGAAGTCGAAGTCCGCCCCGTTGAATTCCCGTATATGCATAGTGCCCTCCGTTGTTTGTTTCTTCCACATGGCTCGCCACATGCTTTTGGCGATATCGTCGCACGTTTCTGGCTCTGAGCGACAAGTAACGACTATACTCGAATAAGCTGTTTAATGCGAGACGAGGAGGCACACCATGCTTGAAGTAGGTACCAAGGCACCGGACTTTACCCTTCCCGACCAAAATGGCGAGATGAGATCGCTTGCGGACTATCGTGGCCAGAAGGTCGTGCTCTACTTCTATCCGCGCGACATGACGGCTGGATGTACCAAGCAGGCCTGCTCGTTTGCCGAACTGTACCCCCAGTTCCAGGAGCAGGGCGCCGTGGTCTTGGGCGTGAGCAAAGACACCGTGAAGTCCCACAAGCGCTTTGAGGAGAAGTACGGCTTGCCGTTTACGCTGCTCTCCGACCCGGAGAAGGAAGTGCTCCAGGCCTACGACGTGTGGAAGGAGCGCAAGCTCTACGGGAAGGTCTCCATGGGCGTCATACGAAGCACCTATCTCATCGATGAGGATGGCATCATCATCAAGGCACGCGGCAGGGTAAAGGCCGCAGACAACCCCACGCAGATGCTGAATGACTTGCAACAGGCCACGGAGCAATAAGCTGCGGATTGGAGAGTGATATGGAACCGGATCTCAGGTACCTTCGTTTGCTTTCAAAGAGCTTTCCCACGCGGCAATCCGTATACACCGAGATTATAAATCTTGAGGCGATACTCAATCTGCCCTGTGCCACCGAGCACTTCATGAGCGACATCCACGGCGAGCTCGAGGCGTTTACGCACATCCTCAACAACTGCTCGGGAGTTATCCGCGAACGAGTGTGGTTCTTCTTTGGCGATCGGCTGACCGAACAAGAGATGGCCGATCTCTGCACGCTTATCTACTATCCGGACGAGAAGCTGACCCTTTTGCGTCGCGAGGGCAAGCTGAGCACCGAATGGTACGATGCCACGCTCAAGAACTTGTGTAACCTCGCCCGGACGCTCTCGGACTGCTATACGCGCAGCCGCGTGCGCAAGCTTTTGCCTGAGGCGTACGGCTACATTATCGACGAGCTGCTGCACGTGAGCCTGGGGCCAGAGTCCGCGCATCACTTCTACCACGAGCGCATCATAGACTCCATCATTGCTACGGGCGCTTCCGACGACTTCATACGCTCCATCACGCGCCTCATCAAGCTGCTTGCCGTCACCTGGATTCACGTGGTGGGCGACGTGTACGATCGTGGGCCTCGTGCCGACCGCATCATGGATGAGCTCATGGCATACGGCAACGTAGACATCCAATGGGGCAACCACGACATCGCCTGGATGGGCGCTGCCTCCGGTAGCGAGGTATGCATCGCCCAGGTCGTGCGCACCTGCGTGCGCTATTCCACGCTTGATATCTTGGAGAGCTCGTACGGCGTGTCTTTGCGTGAGCTGGCTCTCTTTGCGGATGCGACGTATACGGACGAACCAAACGGCATGTCGCGCATGGAGAAGGCGATTAACGCCATTCTCTTCAAGCTGATAGAGCAGGCCATCGCCCGTCATCCCAACTGGCAGATGCAAGACCGCTGTCTGCTGGGGTGCATAGATGCGGATGCGGGTACGGTGCGTATCGACGGAGAGGACTATCCGCTCACGACGCTCGATTTTCCCACGCTGGACCCCGCGCATCCGTCGGAGCTCACGAAGGGTGAGCGCCGTATCATGGACGGCTTGGTGGCGGCGTTTGCGGACTCGGACCGCCTGCAGGCACACGTTCGGTTCCTCTTCGACCATGGCTCGGTATACAAGGTGTACAACGGAAGGCTCTTGTTTCATGGATGCGTGCCGCTCAACGAGGACGGAAGCTTCTCCACGGTCGTGAGCGGAGGTCAGGAGTACCGCGGCAAAGAATACCTCGACTACGCTGATCGCATGGCTCGCCAGGCCTGGACCACGGGCGATCTGCGTGCCTTGGACTGGATGTGGTATCTGTGGTGCGGCAAGCACTCTCCGATGTCGGGACGCACGATGAAAACCTTCGAGCGGGCCTATGTGGCCGACAAGTCCACCTGGACCGAGCCCCAAGACCCGTACTTTGACCTCTCGTATGACGAAGACGTCGCGAAGTATGTGCTTGCGGAGTTTGGGCTGACGGCAGAGAACGCACGTATCATAAATGGCCATACGCCCGTCCATGAGATCAAGGGCGAGACTCCAGTACGCGCAAACGGCAAGGTGCTGGTCATCGATGGCGGATTCTGCAGCGCCTACCACAAGACTACCGGCATCGCGGGCTATACGCTCATCTCGAGCTGGATGGGATTGAGGCTCAAGGCGCATCGTCCCTTTGCGGGCGTCGACCAGGCTCTTGCAAGCAACGTCGACATCGCGAGCGCGCATGAAGAGGTCCTGGAAGACCGATGGGACAATCCCGTAGCCGTGCGCGACACCGATGACGGTCAGAGCATACGAGAGCAGATCGAAGAGCTCTCCCAGCTGCTGACCGCCTACCACAGCGGCCTTTTGCCTGAGAAGAGCGCGTAGTATGCAAAGGAGAAGGACATGCCTATAGTGGGGGCTTTCGCGATGGCTCATCCACCGCTGATCATTCCGGACGTCGGCAAAGGTCGGGAGCGAGAAATTGCGAAAACTGTGGCGTCTTGTGACGAGGTGGGGAGACGCATCGCGGCTCTTAAGCCGCAGACCATCGTCGTGTCTTCTCCCCATACGACGATGTATAGGGATTACTTCCACATCTCGCCAGGGCATGCGGCGCAGGGGAGCTTCGCGAACTACGGGGCGCCACGTGCGGCCTATCGCACGATATACGATACAGAGTTTGTAGATGCGCTCTGCAGGAGGTGCGACAAAGAGTCCATCCCTGCTGGCACCGATTACGAGCGCGATGCCCGCCTCGACCACGCGACCATGATCGCCCTTCATTTCATTCAGAAGTTCTATACGGACTTTGAGGTCGTGCGCATAGGGCTTTCGGGGTTCTCGCCTGCAGAGCACTATCGGCTTGGTCGCGCCGTGCAGGAGACGGCCAGCGAGCTTGATCGCCGTGTGGTGTGGCTCGCATCAGGTGACCTGTCGCACAAGCTGCTTGCAGACGGGCCATACGGCTTTGCGCCAGAAGGTCCCGTGTTTGACAAGCGCATCACCGACGACTTTGCGCGAGGAGACTTTGTGGACGTGCTCGCCATGGACCATGCGCTGGCAGAGCGTGCTGCCGAGTGTGGCCTGCGGAGCTTCCAGATGATGGTGGGCGCCTTCCACAGAACGAGGGTAGAGAGCGAGCTTCTGAGCTACGAGGGTCCCTTTGGGGTGGGGTATGGCGTGGCGGCGTTTGAGCCTGCGGGCGAAGAAGGGGAGTCGTGTGGCTGCGATCGACTCGCCAGCTATCTGGATGTGCGGGCGAAAGAACTGCAAGAGCGCAAAGCGCACGAGGATGCCTACGTGAGGTTGGCGCGGACGGCGTTGGAGACGTATGTGCGTGAGGGGAGGGTCATCGCGGTGCCTGCCGATTTGCCGGAGGAACTTTTGCGGCGGCGCGCGGGGTGCTTCGTCTCGCTCAAGGTTGACGGAGCCTTGCGAGGCTGCATGGGGACTATAGAACCTATACAAGAGAGCCTTGCGGAGGAGATATGTCGCAACGCCATCACGGCTTCCACGCGAGACCCGCGCTTCCATGCGGTGCGTGTGGACGAGCTGGACGACTTGGTGTATGACGTGGACGTGC
>CACXZL010000087.1 GCA_902772085.1 uncultured Coriobacteriaceae bacterium
CACCCAGACTGCGAGTAGACAGTAATCCGCTTCACAATACCTGCATATGACACACCCGCTTCTTCGTGGTACCTACGAGATACCAGACCGTCCACCGTTGCAAAAATACCGCTTGTGGTGCCAGATTTGGTGTTCACCCTTGGTACCAGAACCCATTCAAAAGAAAACAGACCAAACCAAATTCATGGCTTGACCCGCTGTTTTAGTATATGGTAGGGGCGGCGGGACTCGAACCCGCAAGCCTTGCGGCGGAGGATTTTAAGTCCCCTGCGTCTGCCAATTCCGCCACGCCCCCAAAAGATGCCTATCTAGTTTAGCGCAACTGTTGAGCAACACCATGTAGAAAGCCGGTCAAACGCAAAAGAAACGTTTGTAATTGTTGGATCCGCATGAAAAGCAACTGGCGCCAATGCTGCTCATGCAAGCGATCGTGCTCGAAGCGACAACACGTGCACAAAGGGCATCATGTCATCGGATTGTCTGTTGCATGTCCGTGTGTGCACACGGCCGTCCCGCCCGCGTGCACACAAATGGTGTCAGTTCCTCCGTCCCCATGACACGCCCCATGACACGCCGGTCTTCGGCGGAGCGGAAACCCTACAGCTGCGGCACCCAACCTACCGGCGACGGACGGCCATCCACTGTCGCGGCCACCGTGAGCGATAGCCCGTACAGCAGGTCGCTCTCACTCACCGTGACCTCGTCAAACCCCGTCGTTCGCATGATCTCGCACACGGCCACGGTACCACCCAGAATCACTGGGGCACGCTTGGGCTGGATTCCCGGCAAAGTCGCGCGCTGCTCCACCGTGATGCCCGACAAGAGCCGCTCTTCTTCCTCCACCATGCTGCGCGACAGTGTCGACAGGTGCACGTACCTCGACTCATACGGTACGAGCGACTTGTGCACTGCCACAAGCGTCGTGGCCGTGCCGCCCGTCACCACAACGCGATCCGGCACCTCCATCTCCCCGTTCTTCCAGCCGAAAACCGGCTCAAATGCCTGCGCCGCAAATTCATGTGCAGCTGCAAGGTCGTCCGCACTCGGCGGATTGGTACGACTCAAGAACTTCTCGGTAATGCGTCTGCATCCCACGTCGATGGAGCGCACGAAGTCAAGCTGAGGCGTACGCTGCATACTCAACGAGCCAAGGGCAAACTCGGTAGAACCACCGCCATTGTCGGCAACCAGAAGCCTCGACGACGGAAAATCCTGCGCCACGCCCAGAAACGTGAGCATGCCCTCGATCTCGCCCGGAATTACCTGCGCCTTCAGGTTGCGATCCGCCAACGCACCGAGCAGATCGGCCGAATTTCGCGCGTCGCGTGCCGCACTCGTAAGCGTACAGCACACCGTCGCCACATCCGCCTGCGCGATCTGCGCCAAATAACCGTCTATGCACGTAAGAAGCCGCTCGCAAGCCGTCTCCTTCAGCACGCCGGTCTTGTCTACGTCCTCGCCAAGGTTCACGATGGTGGATCGGCGCGAAATCCTCGCCACGTGGTCTGACTCGACGTCGGCGATGGCAAGCCGTGCCGTCACCGTTCCCACGTCTATAACGGCAACCCGTGTGGTCATCTCAATCACCCCTCGTCGTGCGTGTAGCCAAAGATCGCATCCAAGTAGCCCACATACCAAGGCATGTGCTTTTCATGCTCCTCTAAGGCTCCCTGCACCCGCTCCGAATCGGATATCGTATCGTCCTTGAGCCCCCTCACTACCAGGGCCTCTTCATCAGGATACACGTAACCGCGACTGCGCGCTTCGTCTTCGATGCCTTCGAGAGAGCTCAGCCGCTCCACTTCGTGGTTTAGCTCGGCGTTTTGCTCCAAGAGTACCTCGTACTCCGCCTTGCTCCTACCGGCATCGCGCCATGCGTGATAATACGTACGTACCGGACCGCTCATCATCGCGATTACGATGCCTATCACTGCCACCACCATGAGTGGCGTCACGAGCGCAGACCAGCTAAATCTTGAGATATCCAGCCGAGGAATCCCAAACCCGCGCTGACGTAAGCGAGCAACGATCCCTTCATGCTCAGACTCTCTCGTGTAGACCGCAGGACGTGCATAAACGCTATCAAAGCGATCGGCATCCACGCGACGCGCCGTTTCGCCTCTACCATGCGGCCTCTCTGTGCCAAGGCGCGTGAGACCTATGGCGCGAGCTCCCGAAGCCGAGATGGACGTAGCGCCCACGGACCGCTTTCGCACCTGATCGGCACCGCGCAAACGCTCGCGATCAGCGCTACGCGTACGGACAGTTCGCGCCGCCCGTGCGTCTGCGTTTCGCTCACCTTGAGCATTCCGCTCTGCCCTGGGCCTCGCGCTCTCCGCAGATTTCTCTGCGTTGCGCGTGTCTCGCATACTTCTCACGGTACGGGCATGTCCAAGACCTCCGGACCGCTTTGGGCCATTGGGGCCTCGTTCCGTCAGCTCTTCATCCACGTCTCTCCCGCGCACTGAAGAAAGCCCCTCCAAGGCACGCTGCCTGGAAGCGTGACGCTCTGCGGATACAGAGCCACGACGGGATGGGTATGAGGTCTGAGAGTAATTCATGCCACGGCTTCGTTTAGGGTTCGTATAGGGCACTTGCAAAACACGGGTGCCTTATTATGTCACACCTTGGCGGAAAACATAAGAACCCAACAAGACCTCACTTTCGAAGAATCGGTGTTCCATGCATCCAAGGCCAACGGCATCCAAACAAACTCCCGCGCAGGCATCAAGCAACCTCGACGAGCCTTCACACACGTCGAGATCGGGGCTCCATCCACCTCACTCACGAGACTTTACGTCGTTCCAGAGAACGTTGAGCCCCATCGTATCTAGCTGGGACAAGTCAGCTTCTGCCTCCATGGCTGCCCAACGTTTACGGAACTTGCGGTTTGACGCTGCCAAAGCCTCCTCGGCATCGATGCCGGAACGCCGCGCAACGTTCACCAACGCAAAGAGCAAGTCACCAAACTCTTCCATCGCCGCTTCGGTGCCTGGCATCTCGCGCTCAAACTCCTCGCGTTCCTCCGCGACCTTCTGCCAGATCTCTTCCACGGTATCCCATTCAAAGCCGGCCTTCGCCGCGCGTCGAGAAATCTTTTGCGCTTGCATGAGCGCCGGCAGCGACCGAGGCACTGAGTCCAACAAGCCCGGACGCTTTTGTTCTGCAGCCGCAGCCTCCCGTTCCGCCTTTTTCACGGCCTCCCATATGTCGAGTGCGGCGTCCGACGAGCCCGCCGTGCCCATGCCGGCCAGCTCTCCAAACACGTGGGGATGACGACGGATGAGCTTCTGGTTGAGCTCGCGACATATGTCGTCGATGGTGAACTCGCCCTCGTCAGACGCTATCTGCGCATGGAGCAGCACCTGCTCCAGCACGTCGCCAAGCTCCTCGATGAGATGTGGCATGTCATGCTGGGCAATGGCCTCCACCGCCTCATAGGCCTCTTCGACCATGTTTTTTGTGATGCTCTCGTGGGTCTGCTCTTTGTCCCACGGGCAGCCGTCGGGTTGGCGCAGGCGCCAGATGGTGCGTACGAGCCTGTCGAATTCCGGATGCTCCTCGGGCGAGTGACTGCGCATGGCCGTCTCGCGGTCAATCTTCTCCTCGATGGACACAAACTCGCGCATCCGGTCGCTTCCCCAACTCGACGAGGTGCGCTTCGCCACGCTCTTCGCCACTTGCAGATCAACGCTGTCCGCACACATCGCCTCGAGCAACAGGTCGGCCACAAGCCCCATGCACTCCGGCCCAGGGTGCAACACGCCGTCCGAGAAGAGCGAGGGGTCCTTTGGGATGCCGTGGTAACCATCCACCATCCGCACGTTTGAATGGCGCGAACAAACCCTTCCCAGCATCTGATGCATCCACGTCAGGGGCTCGTCACACGGCTTGGGCTCGTGCTCGTCCGCACGCCACAGAGGCGAGAGCACGTAGATGGGCGTGTGGGGAAAGTACCAGCACAGACGGTCGAAGTAAGACACCGCACCGCCTTCGATGGCTTCGCCGGACCTCAAGCGCGACCAGTCGTTGGTGCCATAGGCCACCACGATGACCTCGGGCTTGTCTCCTCTCCAGAGCGAGAAGGCTCCGAGCGATTCTTCGTCAAACACGTGGCCGGCGACGGATTGGTTTACCAGGTCTATGCCGAGCGTGTTTGCCACCTGCGCGGGATACGCATAGGATGGACGGCCGCATATGAAACCCTGTGTGATGGAGTCGCCAAACGCCAGCAGGAAGCCACGTGCTGGCACAGGCTTGAGTGAACCGTTTGTGCGCAGGTTTCCCACGGAGACGCACATGATGTTTGGCAGGTAGATGCGCACTTCGACCTCGTCGTGCGTGGAATTGCCAAAGGCAAAGCGAAGCGTGCCGTCGATGGGCGCCACCGTAGCCACAAGTCGACCGTCCACCACGAAGTCGATGCCGTCCACGTTGCCCTCTTCTGCCATGCCGTACGGCGGTCTCCCCTCGTTCATGCTCCCCCGCATCACGGACTGGTACAGAACATGCTGTGGATTCAGCGGACGCACGATCGTGCAGTCCAGCGACACCTCGCTGCCGTCAGTCATGAAGTCGAGCACCACGCCGGCTGTGGCGAGCGCGCGGTCGTATCGGCCTATGCTGTCGAAGTGGTCCATCTGCTCGGGAAAGAAACGGTGCGGAATGACTTGACCGTTGCCGAGTTCCTCGAGGTGTACTGCCCCGCGTACGAAGGGGGCAAGTGGATGGTTTGTGCGCACGGCAACGACGTTGACTACAGTCATGGCAATCCTCCGATACAGCTGCGTATACGTATACATGCTACAACGTGCGGTTTGCATGCGCCATTACGCGCTCGCAGACGGTCACGAGGAGCGGGGACGAACCCGCACCGAGTCGCATCACCACGAATGTCGTTTCAAAGGCCGCTCTTCGTCGCGTGAACCTGAGTTTAGGAATTGTTTCAAAATAACTTGCCCGCACGGAAGGTTCGGCGGCGCATGCGCCCGCTTATCGTCGGTCGGCGTAGGCCCTGATTTTTGGCCACTGGTGCAGGCCCCTTGCGCCTCCAGAGGTTTATGCCAACGCGCGGCGCTGATAGAGACCTGCGTCCTCGAAGCCAAGCCCACGATAGTAATTGCGCGTACCAACCGCGCTGATGACGTTGATGGCCCCATATCCCGCCGCTCTGGCACGAGCGCACGCCTCCTCCACGAGCTGACGACCGAGGCCCGCATGCTGGGCACCGCCAGCCTCCGTCGCATGGATGGCGGCCACGCGTCCGTACACGTGAACCTCGCGTATCATGGCCTCGTCGCCCTCATGCGGCAGTGAGAGCCGCAAGAAGCCGGCGATCTTGTATGCAGGGGTCACCCACTGCAGGAAGCTCTCATCGCTCACGGTGGTAGCATACTCCACGATGTCCATACGCAAGTCATCGAGCCGCACGTCGGCCGTGGCCACCTCACGCTGGCGAATCTCAACCACCGGCGCATCAGAGTCAGCAAGGCGTGCCTCCACCATTTGGCGGAGGTTGGTCTTTTTGTTTCCCGCCACGATGTCGGTGGCAGAGATGTCTCGAATCATGCGAGAAATGCGCGTGTAGGCCGGCGTCGCAAGCGTATCGGCGGCGAGAAGGTCAATGAGCTCGTCCTCGTCGTACGGCTTCCAGCTTCCGTTCGCAAAGCAAGCGCCCAAGCGCGAGCTCTCCACGAGACAGCACGGATAGAGCTTGACCTCGTCGGGCAAGAAGCGCGGGTCGCGCACCAGGCGTAGATAGTCTGCCTTGTCGGCCTCAGGCGTCGCCCCGAGAAGGTTTGCCATGAAGTGAATCTGGATCTTGAAGCCCGCAAGGCGCAGCGCAACAAAGGCGTCGGCTATCTGCTCCACGCTCACCTGGCGATGGTTTGCCGCAAGGATCCGCTGGTCCAAGCTCTGAATCCCCATCTGGATCTTTGTGCAGCCAAGCCGACGCATGGCACGCGCACTCTGCGGGGTGATGAGATCGGGACGCGTCTCTATGGTGAGGCCCACCACGCGATGGCGTGCGGACTCGTTTGTGACGTGCTCGCGTAGCAGGTCGTCACGGGACGCCTTCTGCCACGCCGATGCCGCTTGCCAGGCAACGCCGTCGTTGATCTTGCGAATGGCTTGGTTGTACGAACATGTGCCCTTGTTTACGGCATCCTGTAGACTGGCAGTGCGTCGCACGAGCTCCTCGACCTGATACGTCAGACCACAAACGCGATAGCGGCGATCGCGCTCCTCCGGCGCGTCGTTTGCGGCCACGTCGTCAGGATGCGATACGACGCCATCGGGCCGATCGCCACGCGCTGGCTGCGAGTCGGCATCAAACTCGTTCACCGCGCGGAAGAGCTCGCGCACGTACCAGGTCTGATACTCCTCGGGATAGTCGTTCCACGTGCCACCGAGCACGATGAGCTCTATCTTGTCCACCACGTGTCCCATCTGCGAGAGCGCCACGAGCCGCGAACGGACTTGCAGATACGGATCGAAGTAGTTCCTCTCAGCACGCTGACATGCCGGCTCGTCGCTGAGATAGCTCTTGGGCATGCGCACGTCGTTGGGACAATACAGGCAGTTGCTCGAGCAAGGCCACGGCTTGGTGATGACAGTTATCGTCGCCACGCCGGACGCCGTCCTGCGCGGCTTCATCTTGAGCAGTTGCACGAGCGCACGTTCGGTCGCCTCGTCTACGCCCCACGACTCCCAGCGGGTGGGATCATTTGCCTTGACGCCGAGGTAGAACGGCAAAAGGCGGCGCTTCGCCACGCGTCGGACGGCGTCGTGGGTCGCACGGTTGTGGCGGCGCACGAGCTTGTCGAGCCATGCGGCGTCAAGCTTACGGTTTCCCGCCTGGATGGCGGCGATGATTTCCTT
>CACXZL010000088.1 GCA_902772085.1 uncultured Coriobacteriaceae bacterium
CGCCCTCGATGAGGGGCTGGAAGGCGTTACCAGGGACGTTTTGGTAGAGGCCCTCGGCGGAGCGCTCCGTGTGACCCATCTTGCCTAGCACACGGCCGTCGGGACTCGTGATGCCCTCGATGGCAAGCGCGGAGCCGTTCGGGTTTACGGAGAGGTCCATGGAAGGCGTACCCGTCTCATCGACGTACTGCGTGGCGATCTGTCCACGTTCGACGAGCTGAGCGAGGAGCTTGTCGTTTGCCACGAAGCGACCTTCGCCGTGGCTAATCGCGATGTTGTGGATATCGCCGACTTCGCACTTGGAGAGCCAAGGCGAAAGGTCGCTTGCCACGCGCGTGCGTACGAGACGGCTCTGATGACGACCGATGGTGTTGAACGTGAGCGTGGGGCACTCGCTCGTCATGGGAACGATGTCGCCAAAGGGCACGAGGCCGAGCTTCACGAGCGCCTGGAAACCGTTGCAGATGCCCAGCATGAGACCGTCGCGGTCGTTCAGAAGGCGCCGCACGGCCTCGGTGACTTGCGGCGCGCGGAAGAACGCGGTGATGAACTTGGCCGAACCGTCTGGCTCGTCGCCACCAGAGAAGCCGCCGGGGATCATCACGATCTGCGCACGGTCGATCTCGGAGACGAGCTTGGCCGTGCTTTCGGCCACCGCTGCGGGCGTAAGGTTGTTTATAACGAAGGTGGTGACGTCGGCGCCGGCGCGACGGAACGCGCGGGCGGAGTCGTACTCGCAGTTGTTTCCGGGGAAGACTGGAATCACCACGCGCGGCTTGGCCGAGGTCAAGAGGGGAGAGGCCCCCTTTGCCAGAGAAGGCCGTTTTGGCAGAGGGGACTTGGCCTCTTTTGACATCCAGTTGAGCTGCTCGACGGCGTCGCCAGCGGCGCGGTAGGGAAAGACGGGCTCCAGACGCGCCTCCCATGCCTCTTGCTCGGTTGCGAGGTCGATGGCCTCTCCGTCGCAAACAAGCGCGTACACTGCCGTGACGGTGCCGATCTGCGCGACGCGCACGAGGTCGTTGCCCTTGGGCACGTACGTGCAATCGCTTACCTCCATGAGGAAGCTGCCGTAGGCGGGCACGAAGAGCTGCTCCGCATCGAGCCCCCAGAGGTCCGCGCCGAGCTGGTTGCCGACGCACATCTTGAAGAGGCTCTCTGCCATGCAGCCATATCCCGGTGTGGAGACGGCCAACGCATCGCCGTCACCGATGAACTTCTCCACGAGGTCGAGCACTTCGAGCAGCGACGTAGGCTCGGGAGTGATGCCGTCTGCTTTGTAGCGCGGCTGAATGAGCACGATCTTGCTTCCCGCCCGTTTGAACTCGGGCGACATGACGCGCTCGAGCGAGCCGACGGCGGTGGCAAAGCTCACGAGGGTGGGCGGGACGTCGAGGTCCTCGAAGCTACCGCTCATGGAGTCCTTGCCGCCGATGGAGCCGATGCCGAGGTCGAGCTGAGCCATGAGCGCTCCGAGTACTGCAGCACAGGGCTTACCCCAACGTTCGGCCTCGTCGCGCAGACGCTCGAAGTACTCCTGGAAAGTGAGGTAGGCATCCTCGTGCAGAAGGCCGCAAGCCACGAGGCGCGAGACGCTCTCCACCACGGCGAGGTAGGCTCCCGTGAACTGGTTTGCGCTCGTGAGGAAGGGGTTGTAACCCCATGCCATGCCGGAGACGGTGGTCGTCTCGCCGTCAACGGGCATCTTTGCCACCATGCCCATGGCAGGAGTGAGCTGCGTGCGGCCGCCGAAGGGCATGAGTGCGCTGGCGGCGCCGATGGTGGAGTCGAAGCGCTCACTGAGGCCTTTGTTTGACGCGACGTTGAGGTCGGTGAGAACGGAGCGCAGACGCTCGGACACGGTGGTGCCTTCCCAGCTTGGCGTCCATGCCTCGGCTGCCCTCACGTGGACCTTCTGATGCTTTGGCGCGCCGTTTGAGTTCAGGAACTCGCGGCTCACGTCCACGATGGTGTCGCCGTTCCATTTCATGCAGAGACGCGGCTCGGCGGTGACGGTAGCCACGGCGGTCGCCTCGAGGTTCTCTTCGTGGGCGTAGCGGAAGAACTCGTCCACGTCTTCGGGCGCCAGGGCCACGGCCATGCGCTCCTGGCTCTCGGAGATGGCGAGCTCGGTGCCGTCAAGACCTTCGTACTTCTTCGGCACGAGGTCGAGGTTTATGTCCAACCCGTCGGCTAGCTCACCGATGGCGACGCTCACGCCGCCTGCGCCGAAGTCGTTGCAGCGCTTGATGAGGCGGCATGCGTCCTCTCGGCGGAAGAGGCGCTGGAGCTTGCGCTCTATGGGGGCGTTGCCCTTCTGGACTTCGGCGCCACAGGTGGTGAGGCTCTCGAGCTTATGCGCCTTAGAGCTGCCGGTGGCGCCACCGATGCCGTCGCGTCCGGTTCGTCCGCCGAGCAGTACGATCACGTCTCCTGGTGCGGGGCATTCGCGGCGTACGTGACTGGCGGGCGTGGCGCCCACCACGGCACCGATCTCCATGCGCTTGGCCACGTAACCCGGGTGGTAAAGCTCGCTCACCTGACCGGTGGCGAGACCGATCTGGTTGCCATAGCTGGAGTATCCGGCGGCTGCGGTACGCACGAGTTTGCGCTGTGGCAGCTTGCCGGGCATCGTCTCGCTGATGGGGACCGTGGGATCGGCAGCGCCGGTGACGCGCATGGCCTGGTAGACGTAGCTGCGCCCGGAGAGCGGGTCGCGGATGGCGCCACCTATGCAGGTCGCAGCCCCGCCAAAGGGCTCGATCTCGGTGGGATGGTTGTGGGTTTCGTTCTTGAACAAGAACAGCCAATCCTGATCCTTGCCGTCCACGTCGACTTTCACCTTCACGGTGCAGGCGTTGATCTCCTCAGACTCGTCGAGCCCGGTGAGCTGGCCGGTGTGGGCCAGGTACTTCGCGCCTATGGTGCCCATGTCCATGAGGCAGATGGGCTTTTCATCGCGTCCGAGCTCATGGCGGACGGCCAGATAGCGGTCGAAGGCCGCCTTCACCACGGCGTCGTCGATCTGCACCTCGTCAAGCACCGTGCCAAAGGTGGTGTGGCGGCAGTGGTCGGACCAGTAGGTATCGATCATCTTGATCTCGGTGATGGTGGGATCGCGCTTCTCGGACGCGAAATACTTTTGGCAGAAGGTGATGTCGGCCAAATCCATCGCGAGGCCGCGCTTGTCGATGAACGTGGCGAGCTGCTTCTGGTCCAGCTTACGGAAGCCGACAAGTACCTCAACTTTCTCGGGCACTGCGAGCTCGAGTGCCAGCGTGTCGCGCTTCTCGAGCGATGCCTCGCGTGCCTCCACGGGGTTGATGACGTAGTTCTTCACGGCCTCCAAGCTGGCCTTGCTCAGACGGCCTTCCAGCACGTACACCTTCGCGCTGGCGACCTCGGGCCGCTCGCCCTGGCTGATGAGCTGGATGCACTCGCTGGCGCTGGCGGCACGCTGGTCGAACTGTCCGGGAAGGAACTCCACGGCGAAGACCTTGGCCGTCTTGGCGAAGGTCGGCAGCTCAAAGAAGGCGTCGTCGGACTGGGGTTCGCTGAAGACGGTGGGCACGCACCGCTCAAAGAGCTCCTTTGAGATGCCTTCCACATCGTAGCGATTGATGATGCGTACGTTCTTGAGGCCCTTGATTTCCAAGGTGTGGCGTAGCTCGTGGCTGAGCTCGCGTGCCTCAACGTCGAATCCGGGCTTTTTCTCCACGTAAACGCGAGAAACCATACAAACCTACCCTTCGTTGGAACGTTGGGAAAACGATGCAATACATAATACACAACATGTCTTGGCGAAACAGAATCCCCCCGAAGCGCCACACTTGGGCCATCTTGCGTGCCTTGTCGGCTCCTATGGACGCGCCGCACCGGGAAACCATCTCTTCATCGCGCATAATCCCACCCGCGCGTCGGTCCATTGTGTCGGGACGGGACGGTCTGGTCACGTCCCCACTGCAATGAGCCCCGCGCAATACAGCGCCGTGGCGAGGAGAGCCAGCCAATCGCCGCTCCGCATGTGCAGGGGATGCCAGTGGCTGCGTGCCGCTCCTCCCACGTAGCAGCGTGCATCGAGCGCACGCGACAGGTCGTTGGCATGGTGCAGCGAGCTTGCCAGCAGCGCCACCAGTACCGGAACTACGGCTCGTATGCGTTTGGCGGGCGATCCCTCGCCCAGCGCTCCGCCGCGCGAGGTCTGCGCATCCATTACGGCAGAGGCTTCGTCGGCAAGCGTGGGAATGAAGCGCAGCATGAGTGAAAACACCATGGCGAGCTCGTGTCCCGGTAGGCCGATGTGCGAGAGTGGGGAGAGCATGGAGTCGAAGGCGTCGGTGAGCTGGGATGGTGTGGTGGTGAGGAGGACGACCGCTCCGGCAAGTACACCGATGATCAGGCGCAGGCTGTAGAGCAGTGCCGCACGCAGGCTATCAGTGGTGATGCGCAAAGGCCCCGCCGCCCACAGGGTGTCACCCGTATTTACGAGAAACAAGTTGAACAAGCTCAGTACAAGCAGCACAAACACAACGGGACGTATGGACTCAAGTGCCCTCTGGGCTGGTATGCGCGCGAGCAACAAGGTGCCAAACGTAAATGCGAAGCCCAATGCGAGCTGGGCTGGCGTGTGTATGAAAAAGACCGAGACCATGACGGCCACGGCGGCGACGATTTTGGCACGCGGATCCATGCGGTGAACGATGGAATCCGCCACGTAGTACTGACCGAGCGCAATTCTTACTGCCATGCTAGTTCACCTTGCCTTCGCGTGCGAGTGCGGCCACGAGCTCGTGCATCGTGAGAGGCTCTTCCGCGATGGGCACGCCCGCCTTGACAAGCTTGCGTGCGATTGCGAGGGGGGCGGGGAGGCCGAGGCCGGATTGCTCGAGTCTCTCGGCATTTGCCTCGCAAAACACCTCGCGTGGTGTGCCGGAAAGCATGATGCGGGATTGGTCGAGCACGATCACCTGCTGCGCGTGCGCCGCATCCTCCATGCTGTGCGTGACCTGTACGATCGTTGTGCCCTGGCCGTGTATGACGCTTAGGATGGTGCGCAGTTCGGTGCGGCCGCGGGGGTCGAGCCCCGCAGTGGGCTCGTCGAGCACGATGATGCGTGGCCTCATGGCCAGGATGCCTGCAATGGCACAGAGGCGCTGCTGACCACCGGAGAGTTCGAAGGGGGAGGCGTCGTCGAGCCCTGCGAGCCCCACGAGGTCGAGGGCGGCGCGGCATCGTGCGCGGACCTCGGCTTTTGGTAGCCCCTGGTTTGTGGGGCCAAAAGCAACGTCCTCAAAGACCGTTTCCGCAAAGAGCTGGCGTTCTGGGTGCTGCATGACGTAGCCTATGGTACCGTGGAGCTTTCGGCGGTCGCGCTTGCGCCTTGTGCTCACGCCGTTCACAATCACGTCGCCCGCGTCGGGCGTCTCGAGTGCGCAGAGCAGCCGTACGAGCGTTGACTTGCCGGATCCCGTCTGCCCTACGATGGCAACCGTAGATCCCCTTGGTACGCGAAGGCTCACGTTATCGAGTGCCTTGCGTGCGTGCAGATAGGAAAAAGACACATGTTCCGCCTGGATTGCCGCATCAGCGGAATCCTCTGGCGGTTCCGGCAGGTGGAGGCGCCGTCCCGACGACGCGCTCTGTGAGGCACCTTCATTTGGGAAGGTGTCTTGTGGCGCATTCCGTCGGGGCGGTACCCCCACCTTCTGATCCTTCTCCCTACACGCGCAGATCTCTTGAAGAAGCTGGTCTTCCGAGCAAGTCCAGGGAAGGTTGAGCTTGCGGGATAGACGCGCCACAAACGGCTCCTCGAGGCCCAGCTCGCGAAGCTCTTGTTCGTGCCAAAAGACTTCGGCAGGAGGGCCTTCCAGCACGATGCGGCCGTGGTTCAAAACGATTACCCTGTCGGCTTCGAGGGCCTCCTCCATGAAATGCGTGATGTGCACGATCGTGACGCCGTCGGCGGCAAGGCGGCCCATCACGCGCATGATGGCGCCTCGTCCCCGTACGTCAAGCAACGATCCCGGCTCGTCAAACACGATGAGTTGCGGCTCCATGGCAAGCGCGCCGGCGATTGCCACGCGTTGCTTTTGTCCGCCCGACAAGCGTGTGGGGTCGGCCTTGGCGTATGCGCTCATGGCGACACGACGTAGTTCGCGCTCTACGCGCCAGCCGATTTGCTCCGACGGAACGCCGAGGTTCTCTGGCCCAAATGCCACGTCTTCTTCCACGACGGTCGTAACGATCTGATCGTCAGGGTTCTGAAACACCAAACCAAGGCTGCGGCGCGCGCGGCCATAGGCGGCAAAGTCGATGGGATCGGGGCGCGTCGCGTCGAAGACGCCCTCTCCCACAAGCCGGACCACACCATCGTCTGGTGCAAGCAGTCCGCAGAGCACCGAAGCGAGTGTGGACTTGCCCGACCCGTTTGCCCCGAGCACACACAGTCGCTCGCCGTGCGCGACTTCGAGCGACACGTCTTCGAGGGCTTGGGTACCGTTGTCGTAGCGCAGTGTGACGTGGGAGAGGGAGGCGATGCTCATGGACGCGGCCGCCTAGTTGCCGATGGCCTTGGTGATGGGCTTGTACACCAACGCCGTCACGATGCAGTTGATGGCGATCTTTGCTGCGTTGAACGGCAGAAGGGCGGGCACGATCATGTCGATGACGGTTTGCGTCGGCGCGCCCATGTAGATCGGAGTGATGATGACGTTTGCTCCGATGCAGCAGGTCAAACAGATGACGGCGCCGACTCCCATGCCGATGAGCGCACCTTGGAAGGTCGTGTTGCGCTTATAGACGAGCGAGGCGGGAAGAACGAGCGACAGGGTGGCGATGATGGCCATCACCATGCCGTAGATGCCGGATTGCGTTGCGATGCCCGCAACAAGTGCGATGATGGCTGAGGGATCGTACTTGAGAAATGTCACGCCAGGTAGGATGGGGAACTCCAAAAAGAGCGTGCAGATCGCCGCGACTGCGCAGAAGAGCGCGGTGATGGCGATGCGCTTCGTGCTCCAGCTTGTGCCTTGCGCGGTGGTGGAGTGAGCGTCGTGACGCGTGCTCGATGAGCTGAGATTGGTGGCCATGGTGGCGCCCCCGTTTCTTCCATCCGGACTCTGACCGTTGGCCTTGGGTTCTCACCAAGTCAGCCGCTTTTTTCCTGCGACACGCGGGCTCGGAGGCACGCATGCCCCATCACCGCCAGTGGGGAATTCCACCCCGCCCTGAAACTGACGCGCACAGCATAGCACAACGCATGACGGTGTCTAGCAACACCATACAAAGAGGCCGATAACGACTGCCGCTTGCTTTCGATGCAGTCCGGTTTTGCACACGGTTGCGTGCGATGTGTGCAAAAGCGGACACGAAGTTGGCGGAATGGGCGGGTCTGTGTCCGGTTTTGCACACGCTGGGTGAGGCTG
>CACXZL010000089.1 GCA_902772085.1 uncultured Coriobacteriaceae bacterium
CGGGGCGACCTGCAAAGTTTTTGAGCGATTTTGTAGGCAGTGCGCTCACCGCCTGCTCTGCTACGCGGTCGAAGATTCTGGCGAAGGCGGGAAGGACGAACCTGCCGGGTACGTGCGAGCACTCGGGTACCACCACCTCGTCAAAGCGCATGGGAGTATCCACGTGGACGAACTGGCTTGGTTGTACGCCCGCAAGCGAAAAGAACTCCCGGTACACGCCCTGCGGAAGCTCCTGTCCATCGAAGGCAATGAGAACCTCCGGATCCTGCTCGAGGGTATACCAGAGCCTTGGGATGAGGTCCATGAGGAAGTGACCCCAATGCCACCAGAGCCTTCCCAGATACATCACGCGTCGATGGACGGTGGACAAGGACCCGAGTGTGGCTTGTGAAAGCTGGCCGTATGACCCACCCCATGAGTCGACAGGCGAAAGCGCAGGAAAGGCGGAGAGCTCCACGTAGGTGCTATCTTCTGCCAGCACTCCGGCATGCTTGCCGCTCGCATCCTCTTGGCAGGGCAAAACGATGCCGTTGGAGAATGTTTCTGCCGCCGGTTCGCGATGCTGCAGGAGCGGAAGCTGGTCCAACGCGCGATAGCTCTCCAAGAAGAGTTCGTCCATATAGGCATAGTTGTGAGCGTCCATAGCGGTCCTGCCACCCTTTCCGTTACCGTTCACATCCCCTAGCCCCTGCGCATGCCTGCAAGCGGCGACTCACGAAGTGAGCGAGCGAAGCGAGCGCGGAGCCGTTTGCGGGCTAGCGCAGGGGCTAGGGGATGTGAACGGTAACCCCTTTACAGAGCGCTCGGAGAGATTTTGTTCCTCTGACACGCTCTTATGTATGCGGCACATAGTACCATGGATGTGTGTGATGCGTTTGCAAGGAGGTCCTTGTGAGAGACGAACTCGTGAGTGTTGTAATCCCCACGTACAACAGAGCCTACTGCATTGCCGAGTCGGTGGGTAGCGTCCTGCGACAGACGCACGACAACCTGGAAGTCGTGGTGGTGGATGACGGTTCCACCGACAATACCAGGGAAGTCCTGGAGTCGCTGGGTGACGAGCGCGTACGCTATGTGCGTCAGCAAAACGCTGGGGCCTGCGCGGCGCGAAACCATGGCGTTGATGTGGCGCGGGGGCATCTCGTTGCGTTTCATGACAGCGATGACGTGTGGCTCGAGCACAAGCTCGAAAGGCAACTGACGAGTCTGGGCCGCTCGGGTGCCGACTTCTGTCTCTGTCAGATGAGGACGTTGCGCGAAGAGGCAGATGGCGTGCGCACGCTCGTACACGTGGTGCCCAACGATCTTCTGACCGGGGCCGATCTCACGACTTCAACGATTCTGGAGAAGAACTTCTTGAGCACACAGATGCTTATGGGGCATCGAGAGGTATTTCTCGAGGAACGATTTGACGTGCGGATGCCACGCCTGCAGGACTGGGATTTGGGCATACGGCTCTTTGAGCGCTTCTCGTGCACCTATGTGCAGGAGATCCTCGTGGAGCAGATCATCCGATCAGACAGCCTTTCGAGCGATTCTCGGAAGTACGTTGTGGCGCTCGAGCTTATAGAGGAGAAGAACGTAGCCTACCTGCACGAGCACAAGCGTGTCCATGCCCAGATGCTGTCCAATGCAGCGAAGTCGCTCGCCACGAGCCTTCCCAAAGAATCACAGCGGTTGTTTTTGAGAAGCTTTCGCATTGACCACAACCCGTTGTCGCTGGCCCATGCGGCTCATGTGCAGGCGATGAGTCTCGTGCCTGCCTGCATGCGTTAGCGACCGGTGCGTGGGGTGCTACCTTCGCATGCCCCCGTACCTTACAGATCGGCATCGCTCGCCGGGCGGCCTCCTGAGTCCGCTCGGCTTCAGGAAACCGCTGGTCTCCTTTGGCAAAGGGGCTCTAAGAGCTTGTTTGCCTTATGGCGGGCGATTGATACGCCAAGATACCTGCATGACCAGTAGCCGGTGGTGGCTACGATGGCGTCGAATGCTGCGCCATACACCGCCACAAGCTTACGAAGGCATGCAAAGAAAGCCTTGTCCATGGTGCCACTGACCGACAGGTGGTTTATCCGAGCGTCGAACGCAAGCGCGCGACAACCAGTTGCTCGTGCCAGAAGGCAGCGCTCCACCGCATAGAGATGCCATCCATCGCAAAGCCTCTCGTCAAAGGGCGCGACCTCCCAGGTCTCCCTCCGAAGGGCAATGACGCATTCGTCTACGGACTCCACCTCGATGTAGGAGGTATAAAACCAGTCCCTCCGGTCGTAGCGCACCTCCTGCGGTGAGTGGGTGATATTTGTCTTGGTGACCTTTCTGTGGCCGGCACGAATCGCTCCTGCTACGCCTCCCACGTCTCCTATCTGCAATTCATCGCAGCTCGTTACCAAGTCTTCAAGTGCGTGAGAATCCTTGAAGCGTATATCCTGATGACAAAAGAGCATAAGGTCGCCTGTGGCTTTCGTTGCGCCGTAATTGAGCGCGGCCGCCGCTGAGGTGAACCTATTCTCTTGGTTGTCCACAAAGATTCGCTCGCACGGCAAGGTTTGCTCGTCAAGTGAATCTGCAAGGTAGGCGAGTGCCTCCTCAGAGGTGAAGCAGCAAATGACCGAGACGATTCCGTGCTCGCCTGTCATGGACGACCTCCTGTGCAAGCCCGCATGCGTGATGACGCCTCGCTCGGGAAAACTACGCGCGATCGGCATCGAGCTGTGTGATGTGGTGGGGGACACCGCCCAGATAGGTGGACGACACCTCTCCCTCTATGAGCGGACGGGCATAGCGCTCAAAAGAAGCCGTTACGTTGAGTCCGTCGGCGGAGATAAAATCGCGGGGCACCATGCGCGATTTGTTTGCGACCTCCTCTATGGGGGTGAGGTCGGTGGTGTAAAGATAGGGCTTGTCAAAGATGCGCGTAATGGCGCTCATCATGGCTGTCTTGCCCTCACGAGCCGCCAAGACTCCCGCTCCTCCGAGTGCGTAGGCTTCGGCGAGGTCGGTGGCACTCGCCACGTGGCTGGCGCATCGCTGCAGTGTGGAGAGCTCGATGGCGCGGGTCTTGCAGCCGAGCGCGGAACGTGTGACGCTCGCGAGGTACCTTCCCGTGCCCGAGAGGGACGCAACGTGGCCAAAGGCGTCCAGGCGCGTGCCGTCTGCCGCCTCTGCTGCCGCCTCGCAGAGCAGCGTGCCATCGCGATGGCGCACGCCCTCGCTTACGGCTACCACCACGGTGTTTTTACGCTCGAGGAGAAGCGAGAGGCGCTGCAGCAAGGCGTCCTGATTGAGCGTTACCTCGGGCAGAAGTACGAGGTCGGGGCAGGGGTTGCCTGGTTCGCCCGCCAAACACGCCGACCCCGTGAGCCATCCGGCATCTCGCCCCATAATCTCTATGAACGTGACACTCTTGAGGTCGTATACGCTCGAATCGCGCGTGATCTCGCGGGTAGTGGTGGCGATGAACTTGGCGGCGCTGCCATAGCCTGGCGTGTGGTCGGTGCCAACAAGGTCGTTGTCGATGGTCTTGGGGATGCCGATGAAGCGGATGTCACTGTAGTGCTCCTTACCCCAACGGCTGAGTTTTTCGATGGTGTCCATGGAATCGTTGCCGCCAATGTAGAAAACGGCTCCAACGCGAGCGGCCTCGAGCTTTGCGAAAGCGTCTCTGTAGAATGCTGGATCGTCTTCTGGACGAGGAAGCATGAATCTGCAGCTGCCCAAGAAACTTGCGGGGGTGCGACGCAAAAGCTCCACGTCCATGGGGCTGCCGAGCGTTCGATCGAGATGAAGGATCCTACCCGCCAAAAAACCCTCGATGCCGTAACGCATGCCGAGCACATGGGCCCCGAGGTCACGCGCCGTGTCAAACACTCCCGCCAAGCTTGCGTTGATGGCAGCCGTCGGGCCACCTGACTGTCCTACGAGAACGTTTGTATTCCATGCCATCGTCTAGCTCCCCTCTACACGAATTCCTTACTCCATGCTACCGCACCTGAACGCGACGTGCGTGTACAAGGAAGGGCCCAAAAGAAGCGTCGAGCGCGTAGCGAAGCGAGCGCCTTCCTGTGACGGTCTGGCTCTTTGTCATGAGGGCTGGATGCCAATGCCCACCAAGTCGGGGCCAGTATGTACGATGAGGTCGGCAGACAAGCCAGAACGCACTACCTCCGTGATGTTGTGTATCTCGGCTCGTAGCTTGGACTCGAGTTCGGCAAAGAGGTTTGTGCTGCTCGTGCAACAGATACCAATACGCACCTGGGCGTATCTCGACGCCAGGTCACGGATGATTTTGACCTCAGCCTCAATCGCGCGATTCCACCCACGGGGCTTCTTCGCCACTACGTAGCGCCCTTCTTCGTCGCAGGTGATGACGGGTTTTATATTGAGTACGCTTCCGAGACGATAGGTGACGGCTCCGATGCGGCCGCCTTTGTAGAGGTACTCAAGCGTCTTCGTCGTGAAAAACACGTCGCTCTTTTCTGAGAGGTCATTGAGTCGTGCCTCGAGCTCCCCAAAGGGCACGCCTTGCTCCACCATCCTCGCCGCCTGCATCACGACCATGCCCGAGACCACACCGATGCTCTTTGTGTCGATGATCACGAGGGGGAAGTCGTTTACCATGCGAGACACCATGTGCACCGTTTGGTTTGTGGCAGAAAGGGTTCCGGAGATCGTTATAAATACTCCGCGTTCGTAGCCATCGGCGCGGGCGCCCTCGATGAGGGCGATTATCTGCTGCGGCGTGGGGAGTGACGTCGAGGGGATTTCCTCGCTGAAGCGCTCGATGACCTCGTCGGTGGTGATGTCCACGCCGCTTTTGTACGTGGTTCCGTCGCGGTAGTTGATAAGCAGGGGGACTACGCGGATGTCGTGCTCGCGTACGAAGTCCAAGGGTGTGTTTGTGCCCGAGTCAGTGAGGATTGCAATGCGTCGCTCGTTCATGCCGCTCCTTTGAATTCATCCTGTCATACAGTTGAGCGTTTACCCGTTGTGGCTATGTCCAAATAACCGCACGGCCTTCCACACATCTTTCTTCATTGTCTCACAATATTCAACGAAGCATACCTTCTAGTTTATCACGCGGTACGCAAACGCCTGCGAGTTGTGCAGGATTCGAGTGGAGCGAAACTCGCCTCACTCGTTACAGTTCACACCCCTGGCCTCTGCGCCAGCCAGCAAGCGGCTCCGCGCTCGCTTCGCTCGCTCACTTCGTGAGTCGCGGCTTACTGGCATGCGCAGGGGTCAGGGATGTGAACTGTAACCCTCACTCTACCGTGCCATACAAGTAGGCCCAGCCGTGCGCGGTGATGATGGAATTGAGCTGGTCGCAGAGCCGATAGCGCTTATATGAACCCGATGGGAGCAGATTGACGACTTCCATGAGATCGTCGGAAAGGTCGTTTACTTCCGCGCGCACCAGTATGTCTACGCGTGGAACTGCCGCCGAAGGGTTTACGCGATATACGTCGTCTACGAGCTGCTGGAGCTCGCCGTAATCCTCAGATGGCGTGGAAGGAGAGATCATGAGCGCCTCCATATTCGTTAGTTGTTTACAATCATGGTATCACGACTGTAACGTGCCAACGGTTATACTCTTGGAGACTCGTCATAAAGGAGATTGCTATGACAAACGCGTTTTTGTCCATGAGCGCCGCTGAGCTCGATGCCTGTATCGCGCAGCTTGAGCAAGAAGCGGACATCGTACGTGCGAGAGGCCTCTCGCTTGATATGGCACGTGGCAAGCCCAGTGCGGAGCAGACGAATCTCTCTCGCCCCATGCTCGACTTGCTGAATTCCGCCTCGGAGCTACAGGACGCTGGTGCTTCCGTCGATAACTATGGCGCTCCTGACGGCCTGCCCTCTGCGCGAAGGCTTGCCGCCCAGATTCTCGATGTGGATCCTGCCAACGTTGTGGTGAACGGCTCGTCGAGTCTCAACCTGATGCACGACCTGGTGGTAAATGCCTATACGCAGGGCATTGGTGGATGTGTGCCGTGGTGCAGACAAGGGCAGGTGAAGTTTCTCTGCCCAAGTCCTGGGTACGATAGGCACTTTGCCGTAACGGCACGCTATGGCATTGCAAACGTCCCCATAGCCATGAACGCTGATGGACCCGACATGGATGAGGTGCAACGACTCGTAGAGAGTGACCCTTCCGTGAAGGGTATCTGGTGCGTGCCCAAGTATGCCAATCCCACGGGCATTACCTACTCCGACGAGGTCGTGCGACGCTTTGCCAGGCTCAAGCCCGCCGCTTCCGACTTCCGCATCTTCTGGGACAACGCCTACATCGTGCACGATTTCGATGAGGAAGGCGACAAGCTGCTCAATATCTTTGACGCCATGGCCGAGGCTGGAACCGAGAATCTCGTATACGAGTTCTCCTCCACGGCAAAGGTGACGTTCCCAAGCTCCGGCATGGCCTTCGTGGCGGCGAGCCCTGCCGACATGAAGGAAATTCGTGCCGCGTTTGCCATTGAGCGCGTAAGCCCAGAGAAGATCTCACAGCTGGCTCACGTAAAGTTTCTCAAAGACCTGGACGGTGTTCATGCGCATATGGCCAAGCATGCCGAGATTCTACGCCCACACTTTGAGCTCGTGCAGCGCAAGCTCGAAGCTGGTCTTGGTGAGCTGGGGGTTGCCACGTGGACAAGGCCGCGAGGCGGCTACTTCGTCTCGTTTGACGGCCCTGTAGGCTCTGCGAAGGCCATAGTCTCGCTGATGGCAGAGCTTGGCGTCACGCTTACGGGCGCCGGCGCCACGTGGCCCTATGGCAACGACCCCTATGACTCAAACATCCGTATAGCACCTACGTTCCCAACGATTGAAGAGCTTGGTGCGGCGCTTGACGTCTTTGTGCTCGCCGTGAA
>CACXZL010000090.1:0-6856 GCA_902772085.1 uncultured Coriobacteriaceae bacterium
GGTTTCCCGCCTGGATGGCGGCGATGATTTCCTTTATTGCGTTTTCCATGCCGTCCAGTATACGCGATTGCCGGATGCGATGCCTTCAGAGAGATCCACCTCTTAGAATCGCTTCTTTGGCGATCCCACAATGCAGGGCTTCGTGTCTCGTCCAGAGATGAGGCACACAGGGCATTCCCGTTTGCGACCACGCTAGCTGATGGTGGGGGCGAGGTCGCAGGTCCAGGTGCCAAGCTTGGCGTTTGGCGCGGCATCGAGCGACAGGTCCGCAAACAAACCCGCATAGTAGCTGCGCAGCGCCGCGACCGCAATCATGGCGCCGTTGTCGCCACATACGGAGAAAGGCGGCACCGTCACGCGCACGCCCATGCGCTCGAACGCCATGCGGTACGCCTCGCGAAGCTTGGGATTGGCCGCCACACCGCCGCCCACGCAGAAGTCCTCCACGCCGGTCTCCTCGACGGCGTGCACGGCTTTCGACACCTGCACGTCAATGACCGCCGCCTCAAAGCTCGCAGCAAGATCGGGCAGGTTGATCGCACGACCGGCTTTGTTTTCCCCTTGTATGTATGTGATGACGGCCGTCTTGAGCCCGCTCAGAGAGAACCGGTAGTCGCCGCTGTGCATCATGGCACGCGGGAACTGGATGGCACGCGGATTGCCCTTGGCCGAGAGCTTGCTGATCACCGGACCGCCAGGATAGCCCAACCCCAGCGCCTTGGCGACCTTGTCGAACGCCTCGCCCACCGCGTCGTCTATGGTGGCGCCGAGCAGCACGTAGTCGCCCCAGTCGCGCACGTGCACCAGCATCGTATTCCCACCGCTCACGAGGCTCGCCACAAAGGGTGGCTGCAGGTCGGGCGTCTCGAAGAGGTTTGCCAGCAGGTGGCCCTCCAGATGGTTGACGGCTATGAGCGGCAAGTCGGCCGCACCGCAAAGCCCTTTGGCAAAGGCAACGCCCACCACGAGTGCACCGACGAGCCCGGGACCTGCCGTCACGCCTACCGCCGCGAGGTCGGACGGCATGAGCGTATGTGTGCCGAGCTTGGCGCCAGCCTGCGCAAGTGTCTCCTCAAAGACGCCCACGATGGCTTCGGTATGCTTGCGGCTCGCAATCTCTGGCACCACACCGCCAAACCGCGCGTGGAAGTCTATCTGCGTCGCCACCACGTTCGACAGGACCTTGCCACGCCCATCAATCACTGCCATGGCGGTCTCGTCACAGGAAGACTCGATGGCTAGAATAAGTGGCGCGGCCGCCTCGATGGCGGCACGCACTTCCGCGCTCCGGTCCTCGGCTACGATGGGCCAGGGTCGCACCGACGCCTGCGGCTCGGGTACGGAAGCGTCGGCCGCAGCGGTGAGCGGCAACGCCACGCTCATCACCAGGGCATGGTTTCCCTCGCCGTAGTAGTTCCTGCGCAGGCCGCACTGCGCAAAGCCAAGGGACTCGTAGAGCCCTCGTGCTGGCACGTTGCTCTCTGCCACCTCCAGGGTCATGAACTGGGCGCCCCACACATGCCCGTCATAGGCGAGTCGATGCAAAAGGTTTCGGGCGATGCCTTCACGCCGCCGATCCGCAGCCACGGCCACGTCCATCACGTCAAGCACGTCACCCGCGAGCACGGCGCCAGCAAAGCCTATGACGGTTCCCATGTCATGCGCCACCCACCAGGTACGGCCTGGCTGCGCGAGCTCCTCCTCAAACATCGCCCTTGTCCATGGCTCGTGCACGCCGTCCACAAACGCAGCGCCTTCAAGCACAGCCACTTGATCCAGATCGTTTATGGACATGGGCCTCAGTTGCAGATGACGTCCTGCGAGCTCGTCGGCCACGCCGGTGACCTCCACACTCGCAGGCGCTTGCATGCCCAGACGCTTTCGCTCGTTTTCCTCGGCATCCGAGAGACGCGTATAGATGGGAAGCGCCAGCGCGGGGTCGCCCGCACTCCGAAAGCCTTCCCCAGCGCCCGCGGTGTCACACGCCCATGCCCATGCAAGTGCCTCGCCCGTAGGGAACCACAGGGACTCGGTGAGAAACCCAAAAAAGCCAGCGGCCTCGAACCTGCCACGATACTTTATCAGTCCGTTGCCGGTGAGAAACAGCTCGTCCTTGTCCGCACGCGCCGCCCACTCCGATACGCACGCGTCGGCCTTCTGCACCGTCTCGCTTGCAAAGGCACGCCGCACGCCCTGGTTGTCTAGCTCATAGATGCCAGGATACACCTCGCCGCGCATCGCGTCGAGCGCAACCGCAAGGATTCCTCGCACGCCCGCCAGCCATGCCGTCCAAGCCGTGGCGTCGAGCGTGGAAGCGCCGTAAAGCGGCTTGCCCAGCCCGCACGAGAGACCCTTGGCGGTAGCGATACCTATGCGCACGCCGGTAAACGATCCGGGGCCGCGACCCACGAGCACGGCGTCCACATCCGCCATGGTGAGTCCCGCCTCCCGCAGGGCAGCCCGCGAAGTGAGCACCAACTCTTCGTTTGCGTGCCGGCGACACAGGTGGTCGCGACTTGCCAGCAGCTCTACGTCCGCTCCCGCGCGCATCACCGCGCAGCAAAGCATGTCGGACGAGGTATCAAGCGCAAGAATGGTCTGCGAATCGCTATGGGGCATCGTTTTCTCCTTTGAAATGCAACCGTGCCAGTGTAGCGCATTGCCGGCCAAAAGGGTGCTCGGTAGAACTATTCCAAATATGGTTTTTATGTTATTTTGAAGTGGTAACAATTTGTATGCAATTTGCTAAATGCCCAGTTAGTATGCTTAAAACCGTGAACTAGTTACCACTTTATAAAATACAAAGTGGTAACTAGTTCGCACCTGAAAGATTCCTAACTGGGCATTTAGCTGCGTGCATACAACTTGTTACCACTTTTGCCATCCGCGCTTTGACTCATCTTCGAGGCGTAACGCTGCACGTGCCTTTTTTGACGCGCCAAAGGCCTCTCACCGCGTTCATATACGTGAACGTCGATTGTCCCGGCATAAAAACCGCCCCTCCCTCGGCGAGAGGAAGAGGCGGTTGGCGTTTCTATGCAAAAAACTGCTCGATATGCCAAAACCTACTCGACGATGTGGCCCTTCGCACGGATCACGTCGATGACGCTGTCTACGTACTTCTCGCACAGCTCGTCGGAGCCAGCCTCCACCATCACGCGGATGACGGGCTCGGTGCCCGACTCGCGCACGAGGATGCGGCCCTCGTCGCCCAGCTCATCGGCGACCTTCTGCACCGCGGCCTGGACGTCGGGATCGTTCTGGGCCTCCGGCTTGCTCTGCACGCGCACGTTCTTCAGCACCTGCGGATAGAAGACCACGGGTGCCGCGAGCTCGCTCATGGGCAGCTCCTTGGAGATGAGGACCTCCATGAGCTTGAGGCTCGTGAGGATGCCGTCGCCGGTGGTCTCGTACTTGGAGAAGATGATGTGACCGGACTGCTCGCCACCGATGCAGTTGCCCGTCTCCACCATGTTTTCCCAGACGTACTTGTCGCCCACGGCGGTCTTGTCGTACTCGATACCGACCTTGTCGAGCGCCTTGTAAAGGCCGAAGTTGCTCATCACGGTAGTGACGACCTTGTTGTTGAGCAGCTTGCCGCGCTCCTTCATGTACAGGCCATAGATGTAGAGCACATGGTCGCCCGTCACCACATTGCCCTTCTCGTCTACGCAAATGCAGCGGTCCGCGTCGCCGTCGTAGGCAAAGCCCACGTCCAGTCCGTTCTCCACCACGAACTTCTGCAGGTGCTCGATGTGGGTGGAGCCGCAATCGGTGTTGATGTTGTAGCCGTTGGGCTCGTCGTTCATCACGTAGGTCTTTGCGCCCAGCGCGTCAAACACACGGCCCGCGATCTGCCAGGCTGCACCGTTTGCCAGGTCCAGACCGACCTTCTTGCCCTTGAAGCTGAACCTGGTCATGGAGATGAGGTGGCCGATGTAGCGGTTGCGGCCGCTTACGAAGTCGACGGTACGTCCGATCCCGTCGCGCTGGGCCACGGGAATCTCGATCTTGTCGTCGATGTAGTCCTCGACCTTGAGGATGGTTTCCTCGTCCATCTTCTCGCCGTTGCCGTTCAACAGCTTGATGCCGTTGTCGTAGAACGGGTTGTGCGACGCCGAGATCATGATGCCGCAGTCGAAGTCGTCGCGACTGCAGATATAGGACACCGACGGCGTGGTGGTCACGTGCATGATGTAGGCATCTGCGCCGCTTGCCATGAGACCGGTGCACAGAGCGTACTCAAACATGTAGGATGACCTACGGGTATCCTTGCCTATAACGATCTTTGCCTTCTTGCCCTGACGAGCGCCATAATACCAGCCAAGATAACGACCGATCTTGATAGCATGCTCGAAGTTTAGGTCTTTGTTTGCCTCGCCACGGAAGCCGTCAGTTCCAAAATACTTTCCCATTTTACCGCTTTCTCACTATTTCATCGCTGTTCTTGAAGATGATGTGCTCAGGCACGTCGCCAGCCTTCATGCGCTTGTATGCCCTCACGTGGGACGTGATGGAACCCGCACAGGTGGGCGGCGGCCAGCACGTGGTCGGAGCCATAGAGGCCCACGACGGCGTACAGCCTAGAGCCTCTCGTCCTTCTCGATGTCGAGGAAGTACTTGTAGGTGTCCACGGTGAGCTCGCCGCAGGCCTCCTCGTCGCAGGCGATGATGGCGCCGTTGTGCAGCTGCAGAGCGGAGCAGGTCCACTTGTGAGATACGCCACCCTCGACGGTCTTTGCCAGCGCACGTGCCTTGTTGTGGCCGTTGATGAGGATCATGACCTCCTTGGAGTCGCACACGGTGCCGACGCCCACGGAGAGGGCCTCGGCGGGCACCTTCTCGGGGTCGTTGCCAAAGAAGCGCGAGTTCACAATGCGGGTGTCGGTGGTGAGCTTGCGCAGGCCCGTGCGGGAGGCGAGGCTGGTGTAGGGCTCGTTGAACGCGATGTGGCCGTCTACGCCGATGCCACCCATGAAGAGATCGATGCCACCGTAGGAGGCGATCTTCTCCTCGTAACGACGGCACTCCTCCTCGGGGTCCTCAGCCATGCCGTTGAGGATGTTGATGTTTTCGGGCTTCATGTCCACGAGATGATCGAAGAAGTTGTCGTGCATGAAATACCAGTAGCTCTGGTCGTGATCGTGGTCGAGGCCCACGTACTCGTCCATGTTGAACGTGACGACGTTTGCGAAGGAGAGCTCACCAGCCTGATTCTGACGCGCAAGCTCCTTGTATACGCCAATGGGGCTGGAGCCAGTGGGAAGGCCCAGGATGAAGGGGCGATCCTCCTTGTGGTTGCGGATCTTGTTTGCGATGTAGTCGGCTGCCCACTTGCTCATCTTCTCATAGTTGTCCTGAATTACGACGCGCATGGTCGCGCTCCTCTCTGCGGCACGCTGCCGCAACGATAGTCATTGTGTGACGACGAAAGAGTCTCTGTTACGGTGTTGATTCCGCTTTTTGCTCTCTTTCTGACGACCCGTCCCGGCCGTGGCAGCACCCGCCGAGTCTTTCGATAACTGCCATCCTCGTCAACCAGCTATGGTCCAGGCGCTAACGGCTCCCCGTTTCCTCCTTTCCGGAAGACCGCTTGGGAAGTATTAAAACACAGCATACCGCACTACGTATAAAACACATGAGGTCTGTCGAATTCCGAAACGCAAGACCATTGCGCATGGATCGCCTCGCGACGTGATTCCAGCAGCTCAGGCGGGCAAACTGGGCAAACTGTTCAGACCCCGTCCAATCTGTTCAGAGAAACTCTATCGATTACGTAGTAAAGTCATTACTGACTATTTCGTCTTTCATTTTGTGTAACTGAATATGTGCGATGAGGTGATTGTAATGGCAGTTACGGGAGGCAAAAGACTGTTGGTGGCTCTTGTGGCCGGAGTGTTCTGTATGGGGATGCTACTGGTTTCACCCTTTGTCGTGAATGCGCTTGCCGTGGAACCGGGAGCTTACTACTATGACAGCGACGGCGACATGGTGGACGTATCTCCAGACGAGGCGTGGAACAGAGCAAACGAACTGGGCACCGGTATGGGTATTACTCAAGACTGGATTTTGTCAAGTCGCCTAGCTACGACCGCAGACAAAAACGTTTACGTGGAGCTTAACGGCAATGTGATCGATCGCAACCTCTCCAACGGCGTGAGCGAAGGCGAAGTGTTATACGTGGCAGACGGCTCTACGCTCTCGATATATGGGGGTACAAAAGTGGACCTTGCGGCGAAAATGGATGCTCCGCATAGCGTTGGCGTGTGGGAAACCAACTCGTCTGGCACGCTGAGTCGGGTTACGAAAGACGTTTGTGGCGGCGTAATAACGGGTGGCTATAGCACCAGCGGTGGCGGTGGGGTCGAGATGCAAACAAACGCAACGTTGAACCTCTACTATGTAACCGTTTGCGGCAATCGCGCCAAGGAAGAATCGTTGCTCAATGGTTACGGCGGCGGCGTTCACATGGCATGTGATGACGGCACTCTCAATATGGATCATGCGAGCATTGCGTATAACTATGCGCAAAACGAAGGCGGTGGCATATTTGTAAACGGGGGAGAAACAAGGGAAGATGCCGAGAATTGCAAAATTACCATGATGCATAGTCATATAGACTACAACGGTGCCAACGACGGTGGCGCAGGGGTTGCAATAAGAGGTTCTGGTTGCAATCTGGTGGGGGATGCGGAGCAGGTTGATGCTTACGACGATTATTCCAGCAGTGTTTTTTGGTATGAACAGGTGTTCGACGGAATGTGTGCCGAGACCTCGTGCGGAAGCACCATTTCCTGCAATGTGGTACAAAACGATGGCAATAATACCGGTGGTGCTGGAGTGTACCTGTACGAAA
>CACXZL010000090.1:6880-8353 GCA_902772085.1 uncultured Coriobacteriaceae bacterium
TGGTAAGTGGAGTCAACATAATTGGCAACAGGGTACTCAAGGGCGGTTCTGGCGGGGGCATCTTCTCGAATAAAGAAAACGTCTGCATTTCGGACTGCAATGTGGCGTACAACTTTGCGGACACAGAGAAAAATTTCTTTTTGGGTACGGTTGGCGGCTATGGTGGAGGAATTTACGTGTTCAACGATTCCAACACCATAAAGGACTGCACAGTTGTGGGCAATAGTGCCGGTCAAAGTGGCGGAGGCGTCTATGTCTTCGGCACAGTAGACGTCACGTTGGGCGGCAAGGTGCTCGTTCGGGACAACTCGCGTACAGACGGCACGCAGGACAATATGTATTTGGGGGTGGATTCGGACCAGAAGGCGCACATAGTTGTAGACGGCCTTTCCTCCGATTCGCATATCGGCCTTACCTTGGACGGTTCACGCAACGACGAGAGGGTTGCCTGCGGCACCAGCGCAAGACTTGGTTACAACAATGCTGGCGAGACCATAGACCAGAGGGTCTTTACGAGCGACGAAGACGCGAAATACTTCTATTGGAATAGTGAGACCAATCCATGGTACGACCCGTCCGTCGCGATAAACCCCGATCGTGAGAGTTCCGGCTACAACGAGAGATGGCTCTTGGCGCTACCGCGCTCGCAGATGCCGACTGGTTATTCCTCCGATGCGCAGGTCAAAGTGATTGAGTTCCAGCCAAACGCGGGCGCCCTTAAATGCGTGGGTTCCTACAATGTGGGAGACGTCGATTATGGTCTGTACCAGGGCGTGTTTAGCATGCCCAGCATGACAGACGACTCCACAGATCTTGACGTGCAGTTCTTCTACAGCGATGGGTACTTTATGGAGGACCCCAAGCAGTACAACGACCATCTTGCCACCATGTCGTTTGCACTCGCGTTGGCCTCAAGCTATTCAAACATGGGCAACAAGGGCAGTGCGGATGGCCTCTACGATACGGTTGGCAACGGAAGCACGTACTATCCCGTTAAATGCTCCAATGCCGTTAAACTGCTTAAGGATTTGGGTGTCAGGCCAGACGACATCTATGTGAACGAATACAATAGTATAAAGCCCGAGAACAACAGCATGGGCGTAACGATTGGCAGCAAGAGAATTGGCAACAGCACTCATAAAGAACAACAATGACACCAAGAAAGGTTTCTTTCTCATTGTAAAAAAGGTTAATTGATTAATAAAATGGTTAGTATATTTCTTGTTTCGATACAAAAATACGATTTTTTAAGTATTCCACGTCTGTTTTTCATGACAAAAATGCTTCAACATACCTCATTTCTTATTCTAAATCATTGAAATAGTAGGATAGTCCATCATCGTATGAGATAAAAAGGAGACTGAACTACAATAAAAACTATAACAGTATGAAAGAAACAGATACATAGTACTGATAAAAGGATTAAAGCATGTTTCAGTATCGATATTTGCGTAATTGAAAATAAAATTCTAT
>CACXZL010000091.1 GCA_902772085.1 uncultured Coriobacteriaceae bacterium
AGACTTGGAGGGTAGCCACCGAGCCTCCGCGGGGGGCTTTTTTGCTATCACGTGGGGGCAGGGGACGGGTTTTCGTTCCATCATCTTAGCGGGAGCGGGCGGGCGCCTCGCGCGGGCGGGCCGCCCGCTCCCGCGTCGGCAGTCGCCGCGCTTTGAGCCGCGCCGCACCGTGCGACAATGGGGGTACCCCCAATGGTTGCGCCTCCACGACCGCGCATGTCAGCGGTGGTCACACAGGGGTGCCGGCAAAACCAACACGCGCATTCTGTGGAAGTTATGGTTCGCTTGCCCGACATTGCTGTAGAGTTGCAAGAAGGGGCTCTTATCCCTTTGCCTGGACAAAAGGACTTGTACCCAATGGCCAAGACGCTACAGAGGCATCATGAAGAAGGCGCGCTCGGAGGACTTGCATCCACGGGGGCGTGGCGCCCTGACAACGGCCAGGAGAATCCGCCCGGCCGGAGCGTCACGCCTCCATGATGCGGCAGGTGTGCTCCTTGGTCTTGGAGTCGTAGGTCACGGCGACGAGCAGGACCGGCACGTCCAGGTCGCGCAGGACCTGCGGGTAGTCGCGGTCGAGCACCTGGTCGATGGCGGCATGGACGGGCCTGTCCCACTTGAGCTCCACGAGAAGGGCGGGCCTGCCCGAGCCGCGCCGGGGCAGGTAGGCGACGTCAGCGTATCCCTTGCCGCTCGGGAGCTCGTCCACGCAGGCCCAGTCGTCGGCGGCCGCGACGAGCGCGGCCTTGACCACCGCGCGAAGGGCCTGCTCGCCGTTGTAGTGGACCGGCGCGCACGCCGCGTCGTGGGCGCGTCCGATGGCGGCCGCCACGGCCCCCTCGTCGCGGGCCAGCACGTCCTCCACGAGCCGGATCGAGTCGCGCATGACGCGGGCGACGCCCTGGTGGCGGCTCTCCTCGACGGCGTTGCGCAGCTCGCCGCGCACCTCCTCGTTGGGCACGCGGGCCCTGCCGGTCGTGCGGTCGTAGCACAGGTACCCCAGGTGCACGAGCAGGGTGAGCGCGTCGTCGCGGCCGGCGACGGAGGCCATGTCGTTGTTGAACTTGCCGGTGTTGACCCTCAGCTCCTCGCCGCCTATGGCGCGCAGGACGTCCCCCTGCAGCCCCTCGAAGTCCATGTCGATGTAGCGGCGCAGCTCCTCGAAGGTCTCCGTGGAGGGCCAGTAGGAGCCGGTGCGGCGCCTCGAGCACGCCCGCATGACGGAGTAGGGGGCGTATATCGCCACGCGCTCCGGATCTCCGGGCACGGGGGCGAACGCCGGCAGGTCGTAGCCGTCGTACCAGCGCCTCACGTCCGCGAGGTCGAGGCCCCGCTCGGCGCAGAGCCCCTCCACCTCCGCCTCGGTGAAGCCCACGAAGGGGACGTACTGGGCGGGGTCCACCATGGTGTACTCGTCGAAGTCCGAGACGGCGCTCTGGTGCGCGTACTTCTTTATGGGAAGGATGCCCGTCATGTAGGCGCCGGCCACGACCTCGGCGGTGAGGGTCGCGTTCTTGAAGAGCGAGCGCAGCCAGTCCGCATAGGCGTCCTGCGCTGCCTTGCTGCCCTGAGCGAGGCGGTAGGGCGCGTCCCACTCGTCGATCACGAACACGAACTTGCGCCCGGTCCCCTTGACGGCGTCCCAGAGGGCGGAGGCCAGGAGCGACCTGGGCCCCACCGCGCGCGATCCGGCGCCGGGGCAGAGCTCGCGCAGCTCGGGCATCACGGCCTCGGTGACGGCGGCCACCACGTCCGCGCCCTCGGCCGACTGCATGACGTCCGCCATGTCGAGGCGCAGCACGTTGTACTTGTTGAGGTTCTCGTCCCAGCCCTCGCCCCGGGAGACCTCCAGCCCCTCGAAGAGCGCCCTCGAGTCGCACCCGCGGCTGTAGAACGCGGAGACCGACTGCGCCGCGTAGCTCTTGCCGAAGCGTCTCGGGCGGCTCACCATCACGAGCTTATCGCTCGTCTCCAGCGTGGAGTCGAAGAGCGAGATGAGCCCCGTCTTGTCCACGTACTTTCTCTTCACGACCTGCCCGAACCCCTCGTTGCCCGGGTTCACGTAGCGTCCCATGCCGGACTCCCGTCGTCTCGCCCCATGGCGCCATTATACGCTTAACCCGCCCCACGGCCCCTCTTGACCTAGCTGAGCACTTATTGCGGATGGATTGCTCTGCCACAAATCCTACACAGTGTCAAGACCCAAGATTGACTAAAGGTATCCACTTCGTTAATCTATTAGATTGCGATAATTTCGCACTCCCATACCCTTCGAAGGAGGAATTGCCTGGTGTCTACGCATAACTCTTCCACAAATGTACAACCGGAGAAGCGCAAACGCGTGAGCTTTTCAAAGATCGCGCCTGCCATGGAACTCCCAAACCTCATTTCGGTGCAGAAGGAGTCGTTTGAGCGTTTTATGACAGATGGCATCCACGAGTCGCTTACGGAGTTTTCTCCCATAGTGAACTCTGCCGATACCATGGAGCTGACCTTTGGGGAGCACTTCTTTGATGACCCTCAGCATACGATTGCGGAGTGTCGTGCAAAGGATCTCACGTACCAGCGTGCTCTTCTGGTCATGGCAACCTATATAAACAAAGAAACTGGCGAGGTAAAAGACCAGCTCGTGTTTATGGGCGATTTCCCTGTCATGACTTCACGAGGCACCTTCATCATCAACGGTACCGAGCGCGTGGTGGTATCGCAGCTCGTACGTTCTCCTGGCGTTTACTTCTCGCTCGAGACCGAGAAGGTCAAGGATGTAGAGAAGTCGAGGGGAGCTCGTCGGTCAAAGGACGCCGCAGAGCCTGCCGAGGCAGACCATGAGAAGAATCTCGAGCGCGTGCAATTCATACCCGCTCGCGGTGCCTGGCTGGAATTCCAGATCGACAAGTACGGTCGGCTTGTGATGTTCCTCGACCGTAAGCCTCGCATGAGTGCCACGCTGCTGCTGCGCGCTCTCGGTATTGCGGAGACAAATGACGAGATTATCGACCTTCTGGGCGACAACGAGGTTGTGCGTGCCACGCTCGACAGGGATACGTTCCTCACGCGCGAGGAAGCGCTTCTGGAGATCTATCGCAAGCAGCGCTCCGACGACCACGCGACGCTTGATGCGGCCGAGAGCCTCATCAACGGCCTGTTCTTCAGCGAAGACCGTTTCGATCTCGCAGTGGTCGGGCGCTATAAGATAAACAAAAAACTTGGCCTTGATTCCGAGTCTCGCGTGCTTACGGCGGAAGACATCGTCACGGCCCTTCGTTACCTCCTGCGTCTTCACGAGCTCACCGAGAGCAAGGAGATCGAGGCTGGCTACGAGTTCGACGATATCGACCACTTCGGAAACCGCCGCGTGCGTACGGTTGGGGAGCTCGTGCAGAACCAGTTCCGTATAGGCCTGTCGCGTATGCAGCGCGTGGTCTACGACCGCATGGCGACGCAGGATCCCGATGACATCACCCCTACTTCGCTCATAAACATCCGACCCATCGTGGCCGCCATCAAGGAGTTCTACGGATCTTCGCAGCTGTCCCAGTTCATGGACCAAAACAACCCGCTCTCTGGACTTACGCACAAGCGCCGTCTCTCCGCGCTTGGCCCCGGCGGTCTCACTGGCCACAAGTCGGGTTCCAGCCGCCGTACCAACGTGCCTGCCCAGGTGCGTGACGTACACAACTCGCACTACTCGCGCATGTGCCCCATCGAGACGCCTGAGGGACCAAACATCGGCCTCATCGGCTCCTTGGCGCTTTACAGCCGCGTGAACGACCTTGGCTTCATCGAGGCTCCGTACCGCAAGGTGGTAGATGGCCGTGTCACCGACGAGGTCGTATGGATGACGGCGGATCAGGAGGAAGACCACAACATCGCTCCCGCAAGCGTCCCCTTCGATCCGAAGACGGGCGAGTTCATCTCCGTGGACTCCAAGGGAAACATCACGCACCCCAACCACGTCATTGCTCGTACCACCGACTTCGACGGTACCTTCGGCGCTCCCGCCCAGATACCAGTGGAAGAGGTTGACTACATGGACGTGTCGCCCCGTCAGCTTCTTTCGGTGGCGGCAAACCTCATTCCGTTCCTCGAGCACGACGACGCAAAGCGTACGCTCATGGGAGCAAACATGCAGCGTCAGGCGGTTCCCCTCATCCAGGCCCATGCACCGCTGGTAGGCACGGGCATGGAGGCGCGCGCGGCACTCGATTCTGGCGAGCTCGTATGCGCGGAGCATGACGGCGTGGTCGTACGCGCCGACGCGAGGCGCGTCATCGTGGAGGTAGGCAAGAAGCTCGAGACCTACGAGCTTCCCAAGTACCAGCGCTCAAACCAGAGCACCTGCATAAACCATCGCCCCATCGTGCATGTGGGAGACCATGTGGTCGCAGGCCAGCCCCTGGCCGATGGCACCTCCATCGACCAGACCGAGCTCGCCTTGGGCCAAAACCTTACGGTGGCATATATGCCCTGGGAGGGCTACAACTACGAGGACGGCATCATCGTGTCGGAGCGCGTGGTGCAGCAGGACCTGCTGACGAGCATAAACATCTCGCATCATGAGTGCGACGCTCGCGACACGAAGCTTGGTCCCGAGGAGATAACGCGCGAGATTCCAAACCTCGGCGAGGACGTGCTGGCAAACCTCGATGAGGATGGCGTCATCCGCATCGGTGCCGAGGTCGGACCTTCCGACATCTTGGTGGGCAAGGTGTCTCCCAAGGGCGAGACAGCGCTCACTGCCGAGGAGCGCCTGCTCCGAGCAATCTTTGGCGCAAAGGCGAACGACGTTCGTGATACGTCGCTCAAGATGCCCCATGGCGCCTACGGACGCGTCGTGGACGTCGTGCGCTTCAGCCGTGCTGCCGGCGACGATCTACCGCCAGGAATCAACGAGAGCGTTCACGTTTACGTTGCTCAGCGTCGCAAGATCCAGGAGGGCGACAAGATCTCCGGTCGCCACGGAAACAAAGGCGTCGTGTGTCGCATCCTGCCGACGGAGGACATGCCCTACATGGCCGACGGTACCCCCATCGACGTGCTTCTTGACCCCCTGGGCGTGCCTTCTCGTATGAACGTGGGCCAGCTTCTCGAGTGCCACCTTGGATGGGCGGCGTCCCATGGCTGGGATTTGGATTCTGCCGATTCCAAGCGCTACGTTCCCGGAAACATCTTCGTATCCACGCCGGTATTTGACGGCGCCACCGACGTCGAGGTGGCCGAGGCCATCCGCCGCTCAAACATCAACCTTGTAAACAAAGCCATGCTTGAGTACGGCGAGCACATGAACATGGACTTTGTGCCCCAGCTTACCGAGTCGGGCAAGACCACGCTCTATGACGGGCGCACGGGCGAGCCCTTCGAGAGCCCGATTACCGTGGGCACGTCATACATCCTCAAACTCGGCCATATGGTGGACGACAAGATTCATGCTCGCTCGAACGGCCCGTACAGCCTCATCACGCAGCAGCCTCTCGGCGGCAAGGCGCAGTTTGGTGGACAGCGCTTCGGCGAGATGGAAGTGTGGGCCCTGTATGCATACGGCGCCGCCAACGTGCTGCAGGAGATCCTCACGGTGAAGTCTGACGACACGGCGGGTCGCACCGAAGCGTATAAGGCCATCGTGAAGGGCGAGAACGTTCCTTCGCCTGGCATCCCGGAGTCCTTCAAGGTACTGGTGAAGGAAATCCGCTCGCTTGCCCTCGACATCGAGCCCCTGGTATACAAGCAGGAGCCTGAGCGTACAAGCGCAAAGAAGGACGAGGAAGAGTATGACGTGGTAAGCGTCTACTCGGATGACTTACTCGGAAGTATAAATGCTGGTAGTAGCGCGAACGTGGCAGACGTCGACCTCATCGGTGGCGGTCTCGACAGCAAGGAGTAACAAACGTGGCAGATTTCGAAACCACAGACTTTGACGCGATAAAAATCTCGCTTGCCTCTGCCGACAAGATCCGCAGCTGGACTCATGGCGAGGTAAAGAAGCCCGAGACGATAAACTATCGTACGTTCAAGCCCGAGAAGGACGGTCTCTTCTGCGAAAAGATCTTTGGACCGACCAAGGACTGGGAGTGCAGCTGCGGCAAGTACAAGGGCACGCGTTTCAAGGGCGTCGTGTGCGACCGCTGCGGCGTCGAGGTGACGCATCATCGCGTGCGTCGCGAGCGCATGGGCCACATAGAGCTGGCGGCTCCCGTAAGCCATATCTGGTACTTCAAGAGCCCCACAAATGCCCCTCTGGCGCGTTTGCTCGACATCAAAAACAAAGACCTCGAGCGCGTGCTCTACTTCGCGAGCTATATCATCACCAGCTTGGACAAAGAAGGCCGTGACGCCGACGAAGCCGAGCTGCGCGAGGAGCTCGAGGCGAGCCTCGAGGAGATCGAGGCCGACTACGAGCGCGAAGAGGCGCTCCTGCGCGACGAGTACGAAGAGTCTCGCGCGGCAGAGGAGGCGGGAGAAGAGTTCTCCGACATCGAGCCCATGAGCGAGGACGAGCTGCGCGTCGCAATCGCCGATCTTCGTGAGGAGTACAACGAGGAGAAGCAGCTGCGTCAGGACGCCTTCGACCGCTTCATGCGCCTCGAGGAGCGTGAGCTCATCTCCGACCAGCTTCTTTTCACCGAAATGCGCCGCCATTATTCGATCTATTTCGAAGGCGGCATGGGCGCAGAGGCCGTGCGCGACCTTCTCGCCAAGGTGGATCTCGGCAAGGAGGTCGAGGAGCTGCGCGCCATCGTTGCCGATGACAAGACCCAGAAGCAACGTAAGGACAAGGCCATCAAGCGCCTGGAGGCAGTAGACTCCTTCCTCAAGGGCGGTAACGACCCCACAAACATGATCCTCGAC
>CACXZL010000092.1 GCA_902772085.1 uncultured Coriobacteriaceae bacterium
AGACAGCATTCGAAGTTGATGAAGAACTCCTCGTCTGAGTACCCGATGCCCCTGCGTCAACTTGCGGCTGCAATCCGCTTTCGTCTGCATCGTCCGCCTGACCAGATATCGTTGAGCTGGTCATACCGTAGCTTCCACCCAAGCTTGACGCGTTTGAGGTGCTTTCATCCTTATCCAGCCCATCACTGTCTTCGCTCTCGACGTCACGTTCCTTCTGTGTGTTCTCGCCTTCGTCAGCCGACACTTTCTGCCCGGAGGCAGCCGCGAGATCTCCCGCATCGGCTGACGCTATGTCTTCGGCAGTCGCCTGCTGTCCTTCCGTGAGAGAGGTAATGACCAGCACTTCTTCGAGATTGGACACCGTGGAGTATGGCTCTACCGTGATGGCATAGTAGGTAGACCCCGGCGTGCTCTCGACATTCGAGATCTTGCCCATCGGCAAGCCTTTCGGGAATACGCCGCCCAGCCCACTCGTAACGACTATATCCCCCACATCCACCGTCTGGTCGGTTCTGATAAAAGATAGATGCAAGGTGCCGTCCGGCGATCCCTGGAGCATACCTTGTGCCCTGCTCGACTGTATCATTGCAGAGACCGAAGATCCCTCGTCGGTCAGCAGCCGATGGCCAGGAATGGCGCTACCCCATCTACTACAGGCATGCCTACCGCCAGACCAGACGAAGTTCCCTTGTCGATCGTGACCGTAGAGCTCCACGAATCGGTAGATCCGGCAATCACGCGCGCCGCAGTAGACTGCAAGTTATACGAGCTCCTCATATCAAGAAGTTGCTGCAATTGCTTGAGGGAAATCTCGGCTTCCTCAAGCTCTACGTTGCGTGCCAAGAGGCGCTGGTTCTCCTCTTTGAGCTCAGAGAGCGTCTCTTCATCTGCCGTCAGGTTTCGAAAGATGTTGCTCAAGCCAGTAATGGGAGACGTGATTGCCGCACCAGCAATTCTAAGTGGGGACACCACCGTCTGGGCAACACTTCGCATACCGCTCAGCATGCCCTCCCCTGCCTCTCGAACGCTCAACGTAAATAGAATGAGCGACAAGGTGACGAGAATGAGCGTAAGCAAGCCTGCGCCGCTCGAGGTTTCGGTGCGTTTCAGTTTTGAGGAAGCCGAGCGCCCATGGGCGCTCGGCATCGAAGGCATCTTTGGCATCGGCAAAAGCTCCTACAGTCCGGCGCTCTGTACGAATCCTCCTGAAAGGGCGTTGGCTTCGAGCACGCGAGCACAACCATTTACCACGTTCTCCAATGCGGTCGGGCTCACGTTCACCGGTACGCCGGTCTCCTCGCGAAGGCGATGGTCAAGTCCGCGCAGATACGCGCCGCCACCGGTGAGAAGAATGCCGTAATACATGAGGTCGCTTGCCAAATCCGGTGGCGTGGCATCTAGAGCATCCTTCACTGCCTTCGTCACTTCGTCTAAGGGCTTGTCGAGCGCGCGCCTTATCTCCTCGCTCTCTATGCGTACCGTCTTTGGCATGCCGCTCATCACATCGCGGCCATTCACCTCGACGTCGAGCTCCTCCCGCAGTGGCGCAGCCGATCCGACTTTGATTTTGATGTCTTCTGCAGTGCGTTCACCGATGGAAAGCTTATAGACGTCACGCACATGCTCCAAGATAGTCTGATCGAATTCGTCACCTGCGGTACGTATGGACTTTGAGACCACGATGCCGCCCATGGCTATCACGGCCACCTCAGTCGTCCCACCGCCTATGTCGACTACCATGGATCCAGTGGGGTCCTCAATCGGCAAATCAGCGCCAATGGCCGCCGCCATAGGCTCTTCAATCAGAAACGCCTGACGCGCGCCCGCCTGTATCGTGGCTTCGAAAACCGCTCGTTTTTCCACTGAGGTCACACCGGAAGGCACGCAGACCACCACACGGGGTCGCGGCGTCCATGGGTACTGTCTTTCTCTTGCCTTCTCAATAAAGTAGCGAAGCATCACTTCAGTAACGTCAAAGTCTGCGATCACGCCATCCTTCAGAGGACGTTCCGCGATGATCGAGCCAGGGGTACGGCCAATCATGCGCTTTGCGTCGGCACCGACCGCCAACACGCGATCCTCGGCTTTGTCTATGGCCACGACCGAAGGCTCGTTGAGCACTATACCTCTGCCACGAGCAGACACAAGCGTGTTGGCGGTGCCCAAGTCAATAGCGAGGTCGCCGCCATACTCACTAAACAGTGAATCAAAGAACGACATATCTTCCAATCCTTCATCATAGTAGTGCGTGCGGAAGAATTCTGCTTAACGCTATTCGGCTACGTCACCTTCTGTCGTGACTGAGCCGTCGTCAGTGGGCTGCCCTTCCTCAGCGGTTTCCTCCTGAGGCTGCTCAACGCTTTGGGTATTCTCGGAACTCTGGTCTTGCGAAGACGAAGAAGAACTCGAAGAGGATGAAGAGGATGAATCGACTAGCTTTGCACTATCGGTACCCGTTACAAAAGCAGGCTCAAACTGGCTAACCTTCCAGCCTATACCATCTCTTATGAGAGTAACGTTGTAACTACGCTCCCCTCCCTCGGGCAACGTCGCCGAGACCTTCACTTCGGACTTGCTCATCGCTCGTTCCACACCTGTGATCGACACGGTCGCACCTTTGGGCACAAGTGCCTCGATCTGTTTTTTCGCAGTCTCTTCAAGTGAGCTAGCAATATAGTTGTTTATGTCGGAACCGTTTGTACGCGCCTCAAAGAGACGTTGCACCACGGTCTCTTGCATCGGCCAGCCGAATCCCTGATAGTATGCAAAGCCGACGGCCCCAGCAAGAATTACCAGAATGATCAATATGACAACGACGACCTTGCCGCCACGCCCCCCTCGCCTTTCGCGATCGTCCTTCACGATCTGCTCTTCGCTGATCGAGAAGAAACCCGTGTCTTCGGGACTTGGCATGAGGTTGCCCGACGTCGCTCCCGTAGGATCGAGCGGATCTATCTCATATGATCCATAACCAGCAGCCGCCAAGAAGTCTTCCGTATCCGACATCTTCCGATCGCCAGAACGGGCGGCCACCGCGTTACGCGCGGCATCGTATGACGCTTTTGCCTCGGGAGAAAGCATGAGAGTTCCATCGGCCGTAGCGTGATCGAACGCATCGACTGCTTCGCTCATCTGGTTTGACGCCACGTACGCAAGCGCGAGATCGCAATACACGGAGTTCTGCACACGAGTGTCTGTGGAAAAATCAAGGGCGGTGCGGTAGGACTCAACTGCGTCCGCTGGTCGCCCGAGCTCCATAAAGCATGCGCCAAGCTTACGCAACGATGTACTTGGATCTGGATTGGACTCATCGATGGCTGCGTTGCGATACGCAATACCTGCGTTTCTCGTGTCGCCCATGGCGCGATACGCTCCACCAAGAGCAAGGTATGCCTTGTAGGGAGTAGCATACGTTTCGTCCTGCGTCGCTGCCGTAAGCGATGTCACCGCTTCCGGAAGCCTACCGCACGCCACGAGCGCCCTGCCACGATTTGTGCTCAACGCACCCACCATGCCGTACGATTCGTCTTTCAAGGCATCACCATAGGCATCGGCAGCTTCAGCAAAGCTACCAAGCTGCATCAGGGCATTGCCGCGAATATGATCGACCTTGCCCGAGATTTCACCCTCGTCTTTTGCTTGCCCCAGATAAGCTGCTGCGGTAGCCCAGTCGCCTGCACGATACGCTTGATAACCCGATTCAAAAATCTGCTGGTTCACGTCCACTCCTCGCTCGTCTAAGGTTTATCTATCCATATGAACTATCGATACTGACTCGAGAACATCACCCGCACGAAGTGAACGGATAACCTCAAGTCCTTCTAGAGTTATACCAAAAACGGTATATCCAGAGTCCAACCCATGCTGAGGTCCCAAACAGAAATAGAATTGAGACCCCGCGGAGTTCGGATCCTGAGACCGTGCCATGGCAAGGGCGCCATCCACGTGTTTATTGTGAGGATTGGTGGTAAACTCCTCGCGAATGCGATACCCAGGTCCACCTGTACCCGGCATGCCCTTTGGCCCCCTTCGCTGGGCCACGACGTCTGCCGACGACATCTCACGGGTGTTTGGATCGCCACCTTGAATCACAAACCCAGGAACATAGCGATGGAACTTCGTGCCATCGTAAAACCCGGACTGAGCCAGCTCACAGAAATTTGCCACATGTATAGGTGCACCTTCGCCGTCAAGTCGAACGCGTATGACGCCTTTTGAGGTGTGTAGTACAGCAACTTCATCGCCTGCGACGTTATATTCTGGTCTATAAAGCCTCTCGCCAAAGAGTCCCATCGCTACCTCCGACAACATAGAAAACCTGAACTTGATTCTAGCAGGAGAGCGGCATTTTCACACTCATCTCACACCACTAATCGTGGAATGGATTCTGAAGATACCGCGTGAATGAGAGCCTACGACCTTGGTGTCGTTTTCACGTGTTTATTCCATACTGCTGTACGCGTTCTTAAAGAGACTCATCCACTCTTCAAAGCTATAGCCATCCTCACCTTCCAAGACAGAGCGCACCAGAAAGACCGCCTCCTGCGACCCTTTCATTTGGTCCGCCTTTATCCAGGCCCGAGACAGGACCTGTGCCGCACCGCTCAGATACCCCACAAGCACCCGATAACGTTCGCGAAGCCCTTTGAGATCTGGTGCGGCAAGAGCCATGTTTTCGATGTTCTCTGATAAGTGATCAGCCTCATCGCGAAGCTCCAAGGCATTTGAAGTCGAGTCATCTCCCGCTCTTTTCTGGCCCAGGGCAAGGTATTCTTTCATCTTCTCATATGCGTCGTCGAGCTTTCCGCCCAGCACGCCCATCTGCTGATAAGCCTCTTCGAGCTCTGCCTTCTGGATCGCAATCTCACCCTGATAGTCGTCTTCCGCAGACAGGTCTTGGGAGGTGAGGTGACTGAGCTCGCCGGGAAACCCGTCCATCGACGTGTCTGCATCCTCTCTCATCTGCAAGGGAGGAGGGCTTTTGACCCACGGTTTCGTAATCATGAGCGTCATGCCGCCTATAAGCGCAAGCGCGGCCAATGCAGACCCAAAGAGAAGTTGCGATCGCACGTGATACTCATGAGATGGTATCGAGTTCTCGCCATCCTTTGGTAGAGGCGGTAAGGCACTGATGAGATTATGGCTACCTTCCAGTTTCTCGAGACGCGCCTCTTCCCTAGCACTTGTTTGGTCCAAAAGCCCCTCTGCATCGCCGTCAAACGCACCGACCACGGGCATGCCACACTCGGGGCAGGCGTCCAGACCTTCTGGGATGGGCGATCCGCAACTACCACACCATCTTCTTCTCTCTTTTTTTACATACGTTCGTTGTTGCAGAGCATGATGGCAGGCGGGGCACACTTTCGCCCCGCCTTCCACGATCAACCCGCAGCCAGGACAGACTACGGGCATACGCTATCCCACCAGACTGTCGAGCACATACGGCAGAATGCCACCAGCTCGCATGAAAGCGTGTTCCATGGGCGTATCAACGCGCACGGTGCAATCGAATTCCTTGTCTCCCGTATCGGAACGCGCGATCACGTGTGCAGTGCCCTGGTCCTGTATGGAGATGTCAAAGATCTCCGTTCCCGTAAGTCCAATGCTCTCGGCACTTTGGCCATCCTTGAACTCCAGTGGGAGCACGCCCATCTGGACGAGATTGGACCTGTGGATTCTCTCGAAGCTCTGGGCCATCACTGCCTTTATGCCCAAAAGCGCCGGACCCTTTCCAGCCCAGTCCCTGCTCGATCCCGATCCGTATAGCTTGCCAGCCAAGCCCACAAGGGCAATCCCTTCCTGCTCGTAATGCATGGCGGCGTCATATACGCTGGTGATCTCACCCGTGAGCAGGTCCTTCGTCCATCCGCCGCTCTTGCCTTCTGCAAGCTGGTTTTGCAAACGGATATTTGCAAAGGTGCCACGCATCATGACTTCGTGATTGCCTCTACGGCTGCCATACGTATTGAAGTCCTTACGCTCCACACCGTTTTCCATGAGATAGCGAGCGGCGGGTGAATCTGCGGCTATAGAGCCAGCTGGCGAGATGTGGTCTGTGGTGACGAAGTCGCCCACGAAGACAAGTGCGCGCGCGCCGTCCACACCGAAGTCATCACGCACGACCGCCTGTTCGAAGTACGGCGGACGGCGCACATACGTGGACCGCTCATCCCACGGGAACGTATCCGAATCGCCTGATTCAATGGATTGCCATGCCGCAGAGCCGTCCATCAAGCCTTCAGATCCCGTTGCAAAGAGCTCGGGCGTGAGCACTTCGCCCAGCACCTCATCTATCTCAGCGCTCGATGGCATCAGATCCGCAAGCATTACGGGCATGCCGTTTGCGTCGATTCCCACTGGCTCATGAGCAAGGTCCACATCGGTCGTACCGACGAGCGCATACGCTACCACCATCGCGGGCTGGCACAGGAAGTTTTGGGCGACATCTGGAGATATGCGCCCATCGAAGTTGCGGTTGCCGGAAAGAACGCTGGTAAGCTCCATCTTTCCAGAGAGCTCATGAAGAGCTGGCAGCACATCGCCAGAGTTGCCTATGCAGCTCATGCATCCAAATCCACACGTGAAGAAGCCAAGCTTGAAGAGCGCCTCGTCCAATCCCGCACGCCTCAGCAGAAGCTCTGTGGCTCGACTACCAGGGGCCAAGATGCGTTTCACCCAAGGCTTGGCGCTCAGGCCACGGTCCACGGCCTTCTTTGCACAGAGACCCGCCGCAACCATCATCGCGGGATCCGTAGCCGTCGTGCAGCTCGTGATGGCAGCTATTGCCATGGTGCCATGTCCAAGGTTGTAGGTCTCACCGCCACAGACGACCTCGAACCTCTCATCCATGTCGATATGCCCATGCTCCGCGGCAACCTCACGGAAACGATCGCGCAGACCGGCTGGCGTCACATAGTTATGCGGCCTCGAGGGACCGGCTAGGCAAGACTCCACGCTGCTCAGGTCCAACTCCAGCGTCCGCGCGTACGTCCTGCCCTGCACCTCACCATATATGCCCTGTGCCTTCAAGAAGGCCTTTGCAAACTCCACGTCGGAGGCTTTGCGTCCCGTCAGTTCAAGGTACTCGCACACCACGTCGTCCACCGGAAAGAGCGTCGTCGTGGCACCATACTCAGGTGTCATGTTTGCAACGGCGGAACGTTGTGTCGCGGTAAGCGTGGCAACCCCTTCTCCTGTGACCTCCACGAGCGTTCCGACCACTCCTGCCTCCCTTAGGAGTTTGCACACGGTAAGCGCCAGGTCCATGCCAGAGATGCCGTCACCGAGCCTGCCCGTAAGCCTCAGCTCCACGACAGGCGGGACCAGCATCGAAATGGGCTGACCCAAGGCGGCGGCCTCCGCCTCGATACCGCCCACGCCCCAGCCGAGCACGCCCAGACCGTTGGCCGTCGTGGTATGCGAATCGGTACCTACGAGCGTG
>CACXZL010000093.1 GCA_902772085.1 uncultured Coriobacteriaceae bacterium
ACTACAACGACACCCACAGCAACCCGTTCGAGCTCTCCATCTCTGTAGGGTCGGCAGAATTCACCATAGATGAGAGCACCTCAAGCCTCATCCCGCAGATCATGGCAGAGGCAGACGAGCACCTCTACAAGATGAAGCGTCGCCGCAAAGGGAGCAGACGATATCAGAACGAGAACGGCGACGCATAAAATGTTCTTTGATGGCAAGATCCCTGCTGGTCACGATGCGGGTTCATACAGGTCATAGCGCGCAGCGTCCTCAGGCCCAATCGGACGCATGACCTTGCAGGGATTGCCCACGGCCACGACGCCAGAAGGAATGTCCTTCGTCACCACGCTCCCAGCGCCAATGACCACATTTGATCCAATGGTCACACCGGGACACACCAGCACGCCCATGCCAAACCACACGTTGTCTCCCACCGTTATGGGCAGAGCGTATTCCAACCCCTTGTTGCGACGCTCGACGTCCACCGGATGTCCCGCAGTGCTAAACACGCAGTTGGGTGCAATAAACACGTCGTGCCCAAACGTCACAGGCGCACCGTCCAGAATGACCAGCCCATGGTTGGCGTAGAAGTTCTCGCCCAGATGAATGTTTTTGCCATAATCGCAGATAAAAGGCTGACACACATGAGCGTATGTACCGCAGGAACCCACGATGTGCGCCAGCCGCTCGTGCAGCTCAGCGCGATTCGAAGGACGCACACGGTTGTAGTCATAGCATAGCTCCTTGCACTCGTCGAGCGCGCTCAGAACCACGGGGTCGAAGTTGGCATCATACAGACGCCCTTCCGTTCCCTGGATCATGGCAGCCACCTGTGTTCGCTTGTCTTGTACCATGGGTACCCTCTCTTTCGTGTTCTACATACCTTGGCGGTGTTTGTGGCAAGGCCGAGCATGGCCTACATTCCTTCAACGGAGTCTATCTCGATCTCATTGCCCCGCAGAAGCACGGTGTGGGGACTTCCGCAATGCGGACAGGTCTTTCCGTACGTCACGGTGGGGTATGTCTTTCCGCAGTCGTTGCACACCGTTACGGCATCGATCTGCATCACGTCGAGAACCGCATCATGAAGCACTTCGGTGCGCTTCACGGCCCAGTTCCAGCAATCTACAAGATAGTCGGGCAGCACGCCCGACACCTCACCGAGGTTGAGCGTCACCTTTGAGATGGCGCTGAGCTCATTGCTCGCCGCAACCTCCTCCAAGGTCTCAATCATATGAAACACGATACCAAGCTCGTGCATGCCAACTCCTCAAAGCGTGGCACCAAACGCTCTTGTCAAAAGGAGAGTATCCGGTATCCCCTTTTGACAAGAGCTTTTGGCACCACGTCTGGCTAGTAATCCATCACTTACCGCCAAGCTTACCCTTCAAAACCTTGATGCCACGCTTTGCGGCATAGGGAAGAATGGCCTTAACTTTGTCCTCGGCACGCCACATGGTACTTGCTTCAGGCACGTCGCGCGTAAGGTGGATCGCATCAAACTCACAACGCGTGGTGCAGAGACCGCAACCGATGCACTTGTTTGTGTCCACGATGGAAGCGCCGCACTTGAGACAGCGCGCCGTCTCCGTACGAATCTGCTCCTCGGTAAAGGTACGGTTTGGATCCTCCCAGTTGTGCAGAATCTTCTCCACACGCTCGCATGGCGGAATCTCACGTCCGGCGTGGTCATAGCCGTTGGGATTGAGCGCGATACTCGTCTTGTCCAGCTCCACGTAGTGGCGTTGGTTGCGCGAAAGCGTCAGCGAGGAGCCGGTCTGTACGAAGCGATGGAGACTGATGGCAGCCTCGTGTCCGGCGGCGATCGCGTCGATCACAAACAATGGCCCGGTATACACGTCTCCACCTATGAAGACGTCGGGCTGCTCAGTCTGATACGTCTTGGGGTCTGCTTTCACGCGTCCGCCTTGTCCCGTCTGAATGGCCGAGCCCTTCAGCAGGTCTCCCCACTCGATGGTCTGGCCAATGGAGAAAACCACGTTCTCGCAAGGGATGAGCTTCGTCTCAGCCTCGTCATACTCCGGCGCGAAGGCGCCAGTCTCGTCGAAGACGCGCGTGCAGTGCTTGAACGTCACGCCGCAGACCTTGCCGTCTTCATCGGTCTCCACGGATGCAGGACCCCAACCATTGAGGACCTTCACGCCGTCCTCCTCGGCCTCGGCAACTTCATGCGGAAGCGCCGGCATCTCCCCGCGCTGCTCAAGGCTCACCATGCACACCTCGTCAGAGCCGCAACGCACGCTCACGCGCGCCGCATCGATGGCAACGTTGCCACCGCCCACGACGACCGTACGGCCTTTGACCTCGTGCTCAGGGTCTTCGAGTGCCGTGCGCAGGAAGTCCACTGCCGTGGAGACGCCCTTGGCGTCCTCCCCAGCCACGCCCGCGCGCCTGCCGCCTTGGCAGCCGATGGCGACGTAGAACGCCATGAATCCCTGCGCGCGCAACGCATCGAGCGTAACGTCCTTGCCCACCTCGACGCCACAGCGGATCTCCACACCCATCTGACGCATGATGTCGATCTCGGCGTCCACGACGTCTTTTTGCAACTTGTAGCTGGGGATGCCATAGGTCAGCATACCACCAGGACGCGCGTTCTTCTCAAACACGACGGGGGCGTAGCCCATCTCGGCAAGGTAGTACGCCGCTGTGAGACCTGCTGGTCCCGCACCTATGATGGCAATCTTCTCGGGCAAACGGCCGCGCGTGGAGGGAATCACGGGCTCGGGCACGTAGCGATGCTCGGCTTCAAGGTCCTTCTGCGCGATGAACTTCTTCACGTCGTCAATCGCCACGGCCTCATCCACCGTACCGCGTGTGCACGCCGCCTCGCAGCGCTTGTTGCACACGCGACCGCAGACGGCCGGGAACGGATTCTCCTTCTTTATGAGCGCAAGCGCGTCGCGGTAGCGCCCCTCGGCAGCCATGCGCAGGTAACCCTGCACAGAGATGTGCGCCGGACAAGCGACCTTGCACGGCGCGGTACCGGTATCGTGGCACTCGATGCGATTGTTGCTCTTGTAGTCCCAGTCCCAGTCGTCCTCGCTCCAGCCCTGGGCATCCGGCAATGGTTGCTTGGGGTATTCTATGACTCCCTCAGTCGTGCGAAGCTTCTGCCCAAGCTGGACGGCGCCGGCAGGACATACCTCCACGCAACCGGCGCAAGCCACGCACTTCTCCTCATCCACGTGAGCGCGGTAGGCGCTGGCGCTCATGTTTGGCGTGTTGAAGAGTTGCGAAGTGCGCAGGGCATAACACACGCTCACGTCGCAGTTGCAAATGGCAAAGATCTTTTCCTCGCCGTCTATGTTTGTAATCTGATGCACGTAGCCGTTGCGCTCGGCCTGTAGCAGGATGTCTATGACCTCGTCATAGGTTACATAGTGTCCTTTGCCCGTCTCGGTACAATAGTCGGCCATGTCGCCCACGCCGATGCACCAGTTCTGGGGATCGCGACCACCGTTGACGCCGCGAGCGCGCTCGGCAAGCCCACAACTGCAGGCACCAGCGGAATAGCGGTCGTACTTCTTGAGCCAATGGCTCAGGTGCTCCACGGAAGCGGAGGTGGACTCCTGGCGGATGGCGTGCTCCACCGGGATCACATGCATGCCGATGCCGGCTCCTCCCGGTGGGACCATCTTGGTCGCGACGGTAAGCGGCAGGTAGGTCATGTTGTTGAAGAAGGAGCCGATCTCGGGATGCTCCTCCAGCTGGCGCTGGTTCATCACCGTGAACTCGGCGGATCCGGGCACAAACATAGGAAGCACATAGCGCTTCTCGTGGTTTGGGTTCTTGCCGTCCAGATTCTCCCAGTTGTACTCGATGATGCCCTTGATGCTCATCTCGTCGAGCAACTTCTGCGCGTAGTCCACGTCCACCTTGGCACCCTTGGCCACTTGCTCGAGCGTTTCTGGCACGCGCACTTTCATATGCTTGGTGAGCGCCGCTTCCTCCTCGGTCATGACGCTCGCCAGACCCCAATAGTCGGGGTCGTCGTAGTTCGTCTTGTGGAACAAGCGATCCGTGATTTTTGCCGCCTCGCGCAGCACGGCAGGCTTGGGCTCTGCAGTCGATGCCGGGCCAGGCGTCCCCATGCTGGTCTTCATCGACACTTCGTCCTCAGGATTCCAGTACGTGGCGGTGTCGTTTTCCGAGAAGTACTCCTCGGCGATAACGCGCAACTCACCGCCCGCGACGTTAGTTGTGGGTATGACGTTGCGAGCGGCTATCTCCTCATCGGTAAGCCCTGCACGCATGACCTCGGCACGCTCATCCACACTTGCTCCGCCATAGGCGCGCTTGGGACGCGGTGTAGGGCCATCCGGCCGATTTCCTACTGCCATTGTTTCTCTCCTATCATCAACGCCAAGGGCTCGCGTCCCTTCAGCAACTACCATTCGTCCACGACAACACCCGCCATGGCCAAAGGAACTAGTCCCTTTGGCCACCCCAGAAGGAGCGGGGGCGTTTGACGCCCTTCCAATTGGCAACGGCGCTGCGCAGCCACGCGCACCACGTGTCCATTCCTTCGCCCGTCTTTGCAGAAAGGGGCATGATCTGGGCACTTGGATTGCGCATGCGCACGTTCTTCTCCAACTCCCCCAAGTCAAAGTCAAAGTACGGCGCCACGTCCATCTTTGAGACGAGCACGAGGTCGCTCACCTCAAACATAAGCGGGTATTTGAGCGGCTTGTCATGTCCCTCGGGCACTGAGAGGATCATGACCTTTGCCCCGGCGCCCGTGTCGAACTCCGCCGGGCAGATGAGGTTGCCCACGTTTTCCAGAAACACAAGGTCGAGTCCGTCGACACCCAGATTGCGAAGCCCCTGCTCGGTCATGGCCGCATCGAGATGGCACATGCCGCCCGTATGCAGCTGAATTGCGCGAGCGCCATGCTCGGCAACGGTATGCGCGTCTACGTCGGAATCCACGTCAGCCTCCATCACGCCTATGCTGAGCTCAGACGCGAGCCGGTCGAGCGTGGCGGAAAGCAGCGTGGTCTTGCCCGACCCTGGCGAACTCATGAGGTTTATGAGCAACGTGCCTTGCTCGCGCAAACGCTCGCGCAACGCGTCGGCAGCACGGTCGTTATGTGCGCGCACGTCCTCCTTGACCTCTATGACTTTGATTTTGTCCATAGTCCCCCCTTTTATAAAGAATATTATACATGGTATTATTCAGAACGATAGTTTGTCAACAAGCCCGACGAAGCGAGCAGAATGCCAAAGACTACGCGTTACAGTTCACACCCCTAGCCCTTGCGCCAGCCAGCAAGCGGCTCCGCGCTCGCTTCGTGAGTCGCGGCTTACTGGCATACGCAGGAGCCAGGGGTGCGAACCGTAACGTTACGCGCATGCCTCGCCCCCCTCGGTCTCATCTGTCAAAAGGGATTTCGTTCTTTTGACGGCAACGAAAGCTCGGTCGCACATGAAGTCGTTACGTTCGCTCATACTTCCCAAAGAACAAACACCCGAAGAAAAACGCCGCGAGATGCTCGAGAAGCCCGTGGGTCCACTCATCCTCTCGCTCGCCGCGCCGTCCATCTTTGCAAACGTCGTGAGTACCATCTACAATCTGGCCGACACATTCTTTGTAGGGCAGATGGGATCTACCAGCGCAAGCGCTGCCGTGGGCGTTGCGTTCGTGACCTCTACCATCATCCAATCCATGGCCTTCTACCTCGCTCAAGGCACCGGCATCCACATGAGCCGCTGCCTCGGTGCCGGTGATAACGAGCGAGCGAACGTCTTTGTAAACACCGGCATCGCAGGCACCCTCATCCTTGGCACGCTCATCGCCGTCGTAGGGCACCTCTTCCTCGACCAACTGTGCTTTCTAGGCGGCGCAACGCCCACGATTCTCCCCTACGCCCGCACCTACATAAGCATCCTGCTCATAGGCGCGCCGTTCATCGCCGCTGGCTTCCTCATGAACATGCAGCTCAGGTTTCAGGGAGAGTCCTTCTACTCCATGCTCTGTATGGTGGCCGGCGCCGTGCTCAATACGATTCTCACCCCGATTTTCATCTTTCCCCTAGGCCTTGGCATCGCCGGAAGCGCCCTTGCGACGATTATCAGCGAGGCTGCGAGCTTCGTCTTGCTGCTCATAGAGATGAAACGCGCAGGCATCACCCAGCTTGGGCTGCGCTACGTAAAGATTCCCGATCGCCAAATGATTCGCGAGATTAATAACGGCGGCGTTCCGTCATTTGTACGTCAGGTGATGCTCGGCGTTGCGACTTCACTGCTCAACAACGCAGCCGCACCTTTTGGCGATGCGGCCATCGCCGGAATTGCCGTGGTACAACGCATCACCAGCGTTGCAAACTTCTTCCAGATTGGCATCGGACAAGGTTTCCAACCCATCACAGGCTACAACCTCGGCGCCAAGCGCTACGACCGCATACGGGAAGCATATAGCTACGCCATCCGCGCGTCGTTCGTTTCCGTAGCTGTCATTGGTATGATTACCTTCATCTTCGCACCGCAGCTCATCTCGGTCTTCCGAGACGACCCTGACGTGGTGGCATTTGGCACGCTCACACTCAGGCTCCAAAGCTTCACGATGCCCTTCACCGGCATCGCCATGGCGACGAACTTCCTATTGCAAACGAGCGGCAAGATGTGGCGGGCGACGTTTCTAGGAGCGTGCCGTCTCGGACTGGTGCTTGGCCCCGTGGTGCTCGTGCTGCCTCGCATACTCGGCATGCTCGGTGTACAGATCGCCCAGCCCGTGACCGACATCCTCACCACGCTCGTCGCTCTCCCGCTCGCCGCCGGCGTCCTACGCGAACTCCATGCCGCCGAAGAAGCGCAGGGTATATGACGTCGCTCACC
>CACXZL010000094.1 GCA_902772085.1 uncultured Coriobacteriaceae bacterium
CCGGAAGCGGAGGCTGCCGGAAAAAACCGGCTGAAGCACCGGATGACGGCTGATACACAGAAAAAAACCGGGGAAGCAGCCGGCAAAACCGGAGAATCCACCGGTGCGGAAAAGCCGGATCCAAACGCTGCGATATTTACGGATAAGGCATTCGAGAGTGCCGTTCCCGGTGATGAAGAACCGGCGGAGGAGCTTGTATCCCAACAGTCAAAGCGTATGCAGGGGATCCGCGGGCATCCTTCCGGGACAACAACGCAGGCGGCAAGGTCAGCTGCGGAAATCCGGCATTCCCGGCAGAAAAAGCAGGTGTATGACTATGCCGCCGGTGAGAAACGGAAGGAATCGCGCCTCAGGGAAACGACGGAGGAAGCCGGCGGGCTGGAAGACGCCAAAGAGGAAATCCTGGGGAAGCAGAAGAAGGAACGCCTGAACCAGGAGCAGCGCAAAATCCGGGGCAAATCCCGGCTGTCCTTTGATGACGGGAACGGCCGAACCTCGCGAGCGCTTGCGACCTATGCTCTTATGGAAAACGGTTACGATTTTAAGGGCTTCAACTCTATGGAGGAGTATTACGCCTCAGACCTCACAGGATACTACGAGAGCCTACAGATGGGTTTGCCCGCACTCTATTATGACGGGCGTTGCGATCCACCCCATCTTGAGTATTGGATCGAGTATTTCGTCCGCATGATGGCGCTCAACGCCCAAAGTATCGTTGATGCGGCGCGCGCAGTCGAGATTTCAAATCCACAAAGCAAACTCATCTCGGCATTGAACAAACGAGATCTCAAGATGCTGCGCTACGTGCTTGAAAACCGTCTCAATCCCATAAAGACGAGCGACCTTGCTGATGTGTTCAAGGTGACTACGCGTTCAATACGTACGTGGTGTACAGACTGGGTCGACAGGGGTTTGCTTGAAACAAAAAAAGGGCCGAGCGGCAGGGTGACGTCGTATTCGCTCGCGCAACCCTATGCATCGCTCACCCCCAAAGACCTTGGCTATATCGATATCGAGGAGGAAGACGCATGATTCCCTCAGTCCTCGCACGACAGCTCCAACACGGTCTTGTCGATTACTTCCGGACGACCTATCCCTTTGCCAATGAGCCCTTCAGGTCGTCCGTGGCTGAGCTCAAGGATGATGGTATCAGCTTCTTCCATGAGCCCTATACGACTGTAAGCCTGCCTTTCAGGGAGGCTGAAGAGGTTCCTGATGTCTTCGAGGCAGTACAACCTACATTCAGACCTTACGTTCACCAGGCAAAAGCTTGGGAGCGACTTTCGGGTGAGGACGGGCAGTCGACCGTTGTGGCAACGGGAACGGGCTCTGGTAAGACCGAGTGCTTCCTCTATCCAATATTGGAATACTGTTATCAGCACAAGGATACGCATGGCGTCAAAGCCCTCATCATCTACCCCATGAACGCGCTCGCTTCGGACCAGGCGACGAGGATGGCCCGCCTCATCTGGCGCAACGACAAACTGAAGGGCAATGTTACCGTTGGCCTCTACGTGGGAGGCCAAAAGGGTGGTCATGGCTCCATAGTCATGAGCGAGGACGGGGTCATTACGGATCGCGAGACGATGCAGGCGAATCCCCCCGACATCCTGCTCACGAACTACAAGATGCTGGATTATCTCCTGGTTAGACCGACCGACGCCCACATCTGGGACTGTGACGGATATGCTCCTCTCAAGTACGTGGCCGTTGACGAGTTGCACACCTTCGACGGGGCCCAGGGTACCGACCTCGCGTGCCTGATTCGAAGGCTCAAGACGAGGCTGAGGATTCCAGCTGGCTCCCTTTGCTGCGTTGGAACCTCGGCGACGATCGGCGGCGAATCCTCTGTCGAGGGTGTCAGGAAGTACGCGAGCGACGTCTTTGGCGAGCCGTTCAGCGAACGGTCGATTATCACGGAGGATAGGCTTACAGTCGAGCAGTTCCTCTCAGATTCCGATGCCTTCGATGACCCCGTAATGGATGATGAAGTATGTTCTCGTCTGGCGTCGCTCGTTGAGGCGAACGACGTTGAGGGATACCTGCAGGTCGCTCTCGATGCCATGTGTGACACCCTCATCGGACAGGACGTACGTGACCCCGACGTCAGGGTCAGACTTTCTGAGGCCCTTCTCGGCAACACTCTCTTTAGGGACCTTATAGAAGTCTCTGGTGGCAGGCCTTTCCAGACAACGAAGATTATTGGCGACTTGAGTGTCCGCCACGTTTGGCTGAATGATCTCAAGCACCCTGACGTTGCTGTTGATGCGCTTGTCGCACTCATAAGCCACGCGCGTACGGGAACCGCGACATCGATGTCACCCTTCCTCACGGTGCAGGTTCAACTTTGGGAGCGCGAGCTTGCCCGACTCGTGAGCGAAGTGGCGCCCAACAGGACCCGCTTTGAGATTTCCATCAACGTTGGGGCGGGGGAGAAGAGGAAGTACCTTCCAGTGCACAACTGCGGCGACTGTGGCCGCACGGCATGGGTGTCGCTTATTGATTCCAATCTCGACCTCTCCGATTCGAACCTCGACGCTTTCTACAGCGCCTATTTTGGGGACGGGGAGAACATTGTGGCCCTCTATCCGCGCGAGCTCGATGACCCCCAGCCCCAAGGATTGCGCACCGCATGGCTCTGTCCCTCCTGTCTGCACGTGCACCTCGAAACGAACCACCGTGAACGGGCACAGGACCATCGGTGCGAAAACTGTGGGGCCGATTGCATACCGATCTTCCTCTCCGAGCTGGAGTCATCGGGTCGAAAGGGGACGGGAAGCCTCCAACACCATCAGTACACCTGCCCATTTTGTGGTAGTGAAACTGGCCTTACTCTGATGGGTATGCGCAACACCAGCGAGGCGGAGGTTGCGCTCTCCCAGATGTTCGCGAGCGCGTTCGACGACGACCACAAGTCGCTTGTGTTCTCCGACAGCGTACAGGACGCCTCCCATCGTGCGGGGTTCTTCAATGGCCGCACTTGGAGGTTCGGCTTGAGGACTGCGATGGCGGAGTGGCTCCAAAACGGCGGGGGAGAGATGACATTTGCTGACTTCTCCCGTGGCTTCTCTCACTACTTCCAAGAGCGAATGTCTCCAGAGGAGTTCGTGGCTAGGTTCCTTGCGCCAAACAACCTCTGGATGCGTGAATACGAGCACATGGTAGAGACGGGAAGTCTCAGCGGAGGCGAGGAGACTGGCAAGCTCCTGTACAACGTCACCAGCAGGATGCGCTACGAATGCGTGCTCGAGTTTGGCTTGAGGAGAAGGATGGGTAGGACGCTCGAACGAAGCGGCGTCGCAACGGTATTCTATGACCGGGAGACTCTGCGCGAGGTGGTGTCTGTTGCCAAGGAGCTGATTCGAAATCGTGAGGGCTATGAGCTCGAGCAAGGTCAGTTGGAGATTCTCTTACAGCTCATGCTTGATCGCCTGAGGAGTAACGGCACCATTGCCGACGAAGCTCTCGATGAATACGTACTTCATGGAGGGAGCACTTACTTCCTCTCCAAGTCGCGAAGGCTCTACATGCCGGGATTGAGTGCGACGAACATTCCCCATATGTTGCTGCAGCGTGGATCGAAGAACAATTACATCAGCGTTGACGATGGCGTATTTGACGAAATCGCCGAAAAATGCTTCCCGTCACGTCTTGGCCACCGACAAATTGTGCAGGCTCTCGTAGACGGTTGCGTTAAGGCAGGGCTTCTAGTCGAGCTGGAAGCGGGGACGCGCAACGCGTGCCTCGCCCTGTCCAAAGACTCAATGGTTGTGACAAACGATGTGTGCCGACTCACTTGCACACGGTGCGGGGCTACCTTTACATTCGCATGTAGCGTCGTAGGCGAGATGGGTGTCTTCCCATGCCCTTCCAACGGCTGCGATGGACATTTGGAGCTGTCCGCCTCAAGCCATGTTGACTACTATGGCGGGCTCTTTGGCGGCGGACTGAACAAGCGCTTACGCGCCTCGGAACATACAGGCCTTCTAGAGCGGACGGAGAGGGAAGAACTCGAGCGGAAATTCAAGGCGGACGAGTCGATCGCAAAGACATGGTACCCCAATGTCCTCTCGTGTACGCCAACCCTCGAGATGGGCATCGATATCGGTAGCCTCTCGTCGCTCATCCTATGCGGCATGCCACGCGGTCAGTCAGAGTTCCTGCAGCGCGTCGGACGCGCCGGAAGACGCGACGGCAATGCGTTTTGCCTCGTGCTCGCTGATGCTACGCCGCGCGGTATGTACTACTACGGTGAGCCGGAAGAGATGATCTCTGGTGACGTTGAACCGCCACGCGTATTTCTGCAGGCTGCTTCCGTGCTGGAACGGCAGCTCGTGGCATTCTGTATGGACAGCTGGATTGTGATGATGGGAGATCGGGCATTCGTCCCGCATAAAGTTCGCGAGTGTCTTACTGTCATGCCCGAAGGCAAACAGGACGCGTCGAGGTTTCCGTTCAACTTCCTCAACTACGTGAAATCGAACAAGCGAATGCTCCTCGGAACCTTCCTAAGCATGTTCAAAGATGACATAGCGGATGATCCACAGGCTACCCAGGCTCTCAGGAGCTTCATCATGGGCAATGACAGCGGGGAGGAGTTTTCCTCGGCGCCCTTCTATCTGAGGATGCTCGAGGTGTTCCAGGACCGTTGTGAACTGAGGAAGAGCTATTTCGATCAACGCGATACTCTGAATAAGGTCATTGCCGAGCTTAAGGCAAAGCCCAAAGACAAATCCTTCGAAGACCAGATTAAGGAACGCAAATACGAGCTGCGCGCTGTGGTTGACGTGATTAAGGGTATTGAAAACGAGGATGTCTATGGACTGCTGACGAGGGAGGGCATGCTGCCGAACTACGCCTTCCCCGAAGATGGCGTCAATCTGAGAACCGTCGTGCGTAGGAAGAGCGAAGAGACGGAGGATGATGACCACCGCTGGAAGCGCACCACGCGAGAATACGTACGTTCTGCCGCTGCCGCCATTACCGACCTGGCACCTCACAATACGTTCTACGCCGGCGGCCGACAATTCACCATTGACCAGATAGATCTTTCGACGAGCAAGGAAGAACTCTGGAGACTTTGTCCCAACTGCTCCCACATGGAGCGAGTCATGCCTGATACGGCGGCCTCGTATTGCGTCAAATGCGGCTCTCCCGCATGGGCCGACGCAGGTCAGCTTCACAAGATGATCAGGCTAAAGACAGTCGTTTCGAACGTCGATGACATTGATAGCCGCACCGATGACAGCTCCGATACCAGAAAAAGAGCCTACTTCGTCGACCAGCTTTTGGTTGACGTCGACAGCGACGATATCTTAGCGGCCTATCATGTCTCCAACGAGTTGACTGGTCTCGACTTCGGGTTCGAGTATGCGAGGGAGGCAACGCTCAGACAGGTGAACTTCGGAAAGAGCGGACAAACCGTCGGACGTCAAACCTACGTAGCCGGCCAGGAACGGGTGAGACCTGGCTTTCGCTACTGCACGAAATGCGGCAAGGTCGAGGAGGAAGTGCGCGGGAGTATCGAGGTCCGGCATACCTATGCATGCCCCGTCACCACGGGGGCGGTCAAGGAGGAGGACGTAATCGAGGAAAGTCTCTTCCTTTATCGCGAATTCAGGAGCGAGGCGCTGAGGCTGCTTATTCCAGAGACGAGCTTTGTGAGTGATGAAAACTCCATACTGGATACGTTTGTGGCCGCAATCATGCTTGGCCTGCACGAGCGTTTTGGAAACGTCGATCACATCAACGCAACCATTTCGGATGAGCCTCTCGAACAGGGCAGTGGAATCCGTAAACAGTTCCTTGTACTTTTTGATTCCGTACCTGGTGGTACGGGGTACCTAAAGCAGCTTGCCAGCAACTCGCATGCTCTCATGGAGATACTATCCCTTGCTCGTGACAGACTGTTGTCTTGCTCATGTGCGGAGGACCCCGAAAAGGACGGCTGCTATCATTGCTTGCTTGCATATCGGACGACGAGGCGAATGGGTTCCTTGTCGAGAAGGCGTGCTATCGAGATTCTGAATGACATCTTGAATCCAGAAAACAAGATGGAGACCATCGCTAGTGTCTCCAACATCAAGCCAAACAACCTGCTCGAGAGCGAGCTCGAACACATGTTTGTGGATGCGCTCACCAAGGTCAAAGGGCCCTCGGGTGAGAAGGCCACGGTGAAAACCGAACTCGTACACGACAAGAAGGGCTACGAGCTAAGGGTGGGTGACGTTGTCTGGGATGTGGAGCCGCAAGTGAGCCTAGGTCCAGACGATGGAGTGTCCATACAGTGCAAACCCGATTTCGTACTCTGGCCACACGTACGTAGGGGTCAGGAGTCGCCTTGGAGACCCGTCGTCGTCTTCACTGATGGCTTCGCCTACCACAAAGGTGAAGTGGACGACGACTCCGCTAAGCGCGAGGCGATACGCAGGAGCGAGGCGTTTCGCGTTTGGAGCCTGTCATACAAAGACGTTGAATACGCTCTTGACAAGAGTTCTGGGGACTATTATCTCGATTGTCTGAAGATACCCGAGCTTCCGTCTGAGAAATTCTATAACAGCTACCTTTCCACTAGGAAGCCGACAGGCCTCGTACCTAACAAGCTTGCTCCCTTCGATATGCTTTGTTGGTACCTCACTCATGAGAATGCCGAACAGGCGTTTGTGGACCAGGCATCGGCTTACGCGATGGGGATGCTTGGTGTCACGAGGGACAAGAGGGTATTTGATCGTGACAACGCCGTTATAGATGATATCAGCCACTCGCTCTTTGGAGAGACGATTACACTTGAGTATAATCGGGATGCGCTCACCAAGGTCAAAGGGCCCTCGGGTGAGAA
>CACXZL010000095.1 GCA_902772085.1 uncultured Coriobacteriaceae bacterium
GAGGGAGTGCCTCATGGCCTCCCTCGTCGAGGAGGTGTCGCGCAAGCTCGTGCCTGTCAGGCCCGGCAGGCCGGCCTACCCGCGGGACGGCCTGACGGGAAGGGCGAGGCGGTACAGCAACACGCACAAGCGCGCGTTCTGACCCGGTGCCACGGACGCGACCGGCGGCGCGCGTGGCGAGAACCGCCGCCCACCCAACCCAACGACACCCCAACGCCCTCGCCATCACCCACGTCGACTGCGCGATCGCGACGTGCCGGGCGTCCCATTCCAGGGATGCTCGGCGCTTGCCTCTGGGTATCGATGTCGGTGGGCTGCCGATGTAACTGATAATGTAGCCAGCTCTTAAGTTGATGACATTGGGGCCTCCCCCCTGCCCCTGTCGCTCCATATAGGCCCGCTCTCTGTTGTTCATTGCCTAAGACTTGCTGTCAAAAAAGTCTGCACCCACTACGCCATGCCCAGCGCCTGTCCAACGAGCCGCACCGCGAGCGCGGCGATCCACGCCTGTGCAAACATACCCACGGCCACGCGTACGGCCCAACCAGTGCCCAGCTCCTGGCGTATGGCGGCCATCGCGGCCACGCACGGCGTGTAGAGCAGGGCAAACACCAGCATGCAGGCAGCTTGCAGCGTGGTAAAGACCGCCGCCACACCCCCCATGGAAGCATAGAGCTGCTCCATCACGGCCACGACGCTTTCCTTGGCCATGAAACCGCTGATGAGCGAGGTGCCGATGCGCCAATCGCCCAACCCCACGGGATTGAGTATCGGCGAGAGCAGACCGGCGATCGCGGCCAGGAGACTCTGCCCGGCGTCCTCGTCCGCAAGCAGATTCATGCCAGCGTCGAAATGCGAAAGGAACCACACCACGATGGTCGCGATGAGAATCACCGAGAACGCCTTCTGCAGGAAGTCCTTGGCCTTCTCCCACATGAGCTGCCCGGTGTTCTTGGGGCTGGGGATGCGGTAGTTGGGCAGCTCGATGACGAGCGGCGTGGGATCGCCCTTGAAGATGGTCCTGTTGTAGAAGTGGGCCACCAGGATGCCCAACCCGATTCCAAGTAGGTAGAGACCGGTCATCACGAGTCCGCCCTGCCCCGGGAAAAACGATGACACAAAGAAGGCATAGATAGGTAACTTGGCCGTGCAGCTCATGAAAGGCGTAAGCAGGATGGTCATGCGTCGGTCGCGGTCGGACGGCAGCGTGCGCGTGGACATGACGGCGGGCACCGTGCAGCCGAAGCCCACGAGCATGGGCACGATGGAACGACCCGAAAGGCCGATCCTGCGCAGGGGCTTGTCCATAAAGAACGCCACGCGCGCCAAGTAGCCCGAGTCCTCCAGCAAGGAGAGGAACAAGAACATAACGAGAATGATGGGCATGAACGACAACACCGAACCGACGCCCGCGAAGATACCGTCGATGACGAGGCTGTGGAGCGCCTCGCTCACGCCAGCCCTCGTGAGCGCCGCGTCGACGGCGCCAGTTCCCATGCCGATGAGGACTTCGAGCTGCTCCTGAAGCCAGGCGCCGATGACGTTGAAGGTGAGGACGAAGACTGCGGCCATGATGCCTACAAAGCATGGGATAGCCGTCCACTTGCCCGTGAGAATGCGGTCGATCCTCGTGCTCTTCTTGTGCTCCTTGCTCTCGTGCGGCTTCACCACGCAGGTATCGCAGATGTGGAAGATGAGTTGAAACCGCATGTCGGCCATGGCCGCGCTCGCATCGAGGCCGCGATCCTTCTCCATCTGACGAATGACAGCGGCAATCGCCTGTCGCTCGTCTTCGCTCAGCTGCAGCTGCTTCACGAGGAACTCGTCTCCTTCGATGACCTTACTCGCGGCAAAGCGGACGGGAAGCTGAGCGGCCTTGGCACGGTTGGAGATGATATTTGCCACGGCTTGGTGACAGCGCCGCAAGCAATCATCGTAGTCACCCGGAAGGTCGATGACCGGCTGCGCCGGCGCCTCCCGGTACTTGGCGACGTGAATCGCATGGCGCACGACCTCCTCCACGCCCTCGCCCGTAGCAGCACAGATGGGCACCACCGGCACGCCGAGCATCCATTCCATGCGGTTGATGTCCACCGAGCCTCCGTTGCCCGTAAGCTCGTCCATCATGTTGAGCGCCACAACCGTGGGGATGCCCATCTCCAGGCATTGCATGGTGAGGTAGAGGTTGCGCTCGATGTTTGTAGCGTCCACGATGTTTATGATTCCCAGGGGACGCTCGTTGAGCACGAACTCACGGCTCACCAGCTCCTCGCTCGTATAGGGCGAGAACGAGTAGATGCCGGGCAGGTCGGTAATCACGGTATTTGGATAGTCGCGAATGACTCCGTCCTTGCGGTCCACGGTGACACCTGGGAAGTTGCCCACATGCTGGTTTGACCCTGTAAGCTGGTTGAAGAGGGTCGTCTTGCCGCAGTTTTGGTTGCCGACCAAAGCATAGGAGAGCGTCGCGTCATCAGGCAGGGGCTCGTTCGCTGGCTTGTCACTGGCCTCGCCGTACCGTGGACTGTCCACTTGACCCATCACGGCATCGACCGCTATTGCCGGCGTCGCTGGCTCCTGGTCCTCGGCCGTTATGGGACGCACGTCGATCTGCTCTGCATCGGCCAGACGAAGCGTGAGCTCGTAGCTGTGGATCCGCAGCTCCATGGGGTCGCCCATGGGGGCGAACTTGATGAGCGTGACGCGCACCCCCGGAATGATGCCCATGTCCAAGAAGTGCTGGCGCAGCGAGCCCTCACCTCCCACACGCTCGACGATACAGCTCTCGCCCACTTCCAAATCTCGTAATGTCAAAGCAACCTCAGCCCCTCTCGATCAACGCCTCTCGTCATCGTTTGATAAGCTAAGCCATTGGGAACAACAACCCCTCACGGCGAACGAGCAGACCGGAATTTAGCGCAAACTGCTTTGAATCTGCTCCGGGTTCATGCGGGTATAAGGTGACACGGCGCGTAGGGCGGCGTCGCGGGCCTCGCGCACGTGCGTCATATCCTTGAGAACGAAGCGCAGCTTTGCCCAGGTGCCGTACTCGCCAATCTGCGTGAGGAGGATCCATGGGTCCTTCTCCAGCTCGGCCACTTCCTCTATGGCCTTCTTTGCCAGCAGCTCCATGGTGTGAATGGTTTCGTTTATGTCGCGCGTGTCGTTGGTAAACGAAATCATGGTGGAGACGAGGTTCGACGGGTCTATCTTCTCGACCTCGCCTTTGTTTATGGAGGAGTTGGGAATGGTGTGAACGGTGTTTTCGAAGTCCTTCACGATCGTCTGGCGCCACGTGATGTCGAGCACCATGCCTTCAGTGGCGCCGATCTTTACGTGGTCACCCGGCTGGATAATCTTCATGAGCGTGACCTGGAGGCCGCCAATAAAGTTTGAGATTGTGTCTTGCAGACCGAGCGAAAGCGCGACGCCGCCGACACCGATGGCCGTCACCAGGCCGCCGACGTCCACGTTGAAGCACATCGAGAGAATGAGCGAGCCGCCGACCGTCCACACGGCGATTCGCACGATGTTCTCTATGATGGAACTCGCGGGCAGCGGCGCGCCGTCCGTTGAGAGGATCCGACGCACGACGCGAACCGCAGCGTGCGCAACCAAGATGGTGGCTGCAAGCAATACGGCCGCCGCAATGATCGCTGCAATACCGTTGCCCTCGGTAGAACCGCGAATCCACTGTATCAAGCCATCCATGCGCGCACTCCCCTTCTTCTGAGTTTGTCCATGGGTTTAACGGGTGCCGAAGATGCGGTCGCCAGCGTCGCCCAAGCCAGGCAGGATGTAGGCGTTCTGATTGAGCTCGCGGTCGACCACGCAGGTATAGAGCTGGACGTAATCGCTGAAATCGAGCACGTTCTTTATGCCTTCGGGGCAGCTCACGATCGTGAGACAACGTATGTCGCGGGCGCCGGCACCGCGCAGGAACTGGATGGCGGCCGTGAGAGAACCGCCCGTCGCCAGCATGGGATCGACCACAATGCAGGTGCGCTGGTTGATGTCCTCAGGGAGCTTGCAGTAGTACGACACTGGGTTGTGCGTCTCTTCGTCACGATACATGCCCAGGTGGCCAACGCGCGCAGTGGGAACAAGCTTCAGAAGGCCGTCCACCATGCCAAGGCCAGCACGCAAAATGGGAATGATGGCGAGTTTCTTGCCTGCGATGCGCTTACCCGTCATGACCTCGAGGGGAGTCTCTACCTGCACGTCCTCCAACGGAAGGTCGCGCAGAGCCTCGTAGCCCTCAAAAATCGCCAGCTCAGTCACGAGCTCGCGGAAATCCTTGGTTGGAGTGTTTCTGTCTCGCAAAAGGGTGAGCTTGTGCTGCACCAAAGGATGGTCCACCACATGCAGGCGGCTGGCATCGTAGTCGGGCATGGATCCTCGCTTTCAATTGGCAGTTGATATGTGGATATTTTAGTACACACCTGCCAGAATGAGCCATGGGAATCGTTTCAGGCCTCATACAGAAAGGTGGCCAATGGGACGGTTCGTTGAGACACACCCCATTGGCCACCTCGGCCTTAGCCCAGCTCGGGATAGAGAGGATGCTTGGCCAAAAGCTCTGCGACCTCCGCCTTTACGGCTGCGAGGGCGGCCTCGTCCTCAAGATGCGTAACGGTCTCGCCAATGAGTTCGCCGATGCGTTCGGCCTCGGCCTCATTGAAGCCACGGGAGGTCATGGCCGCGGACCCCACGCGGATGCCCGAAGTCACAAACGGGCTGCGCTTCTCGCCGGGAATCGTGTTTTTGTTTACGGTGATGCCCACCTCGTCGAGCACGTGCTCGGCGATCTTGCCGGTCACCTCATCGCCTGCCGTGGTGAGGTCCACGAGCAGCAGGTGATTGTCGGTACCACCAGTTACGAGGCGAAGGCCCTTGGACTCCATGCCACGGCCGAGAGCCTTGGCGTTGATGCAGACGCTCTCGATGTAGGTGGTGAACTCGGGCTGGAGCGCCTCACCAAAGGCTACGGCCTTGCCAGCGATGACGTGCTCGAGCGGGCCGCCCTGGCTGCCTGGGAAGACGGCGGAGTTCATCTTGCGCGTGAGCTCCTCGTCGTTCCAGAGGATGAGGCCACCGCGCGTGCCACGCAAGGTCTTGTGGGTGGTAGTGGTCACCACGTCAGCGTAGGGCATAGGACTGGGATGAGCGCCCGTGGCCACGAGGCCGGCGATGTGGGCCATGTCTACCATGAGTGCGGCACCGTTGTCGTGTGCGATCTGGGCAAAGCGCTCGAAGTCGATGACACGCGGGTACGCTGAGGCACCGGCGATAACGAGCTTGGGCTTGTATGCCTCCACCTTGACAGCAACGTCGTCGTAGTCGATGCGCTCGGTCTCGGGGTTGAGGCCGTAGCTCACCACGTTGAAGAGCTTGCCCGAGTAGTTGGCCGGAGAACCGTGAGTAAGGTGGCCACCGTTTGAAAGGTCCATGCCCACGATGGTATCGCCGGGCTGAGCGAAGACGCTCTGTGCCGCGTAATTTGCTTGGGCGCCGGAGTGGGGCTGGACGTTTGCAAAGCTTGCGTTGAAGAGCTTCTTTGCGCGGTCACGCGCGATGTTTTCCACCACGTCAACGGCCCAGCAGCCACCATAGTAACGGCGACCGGGAAGGCCCTCGGCGTATTTGTTTGTAAGCGGGGAGCCCACGGCCTCCATGACGGCGAGACTCACAAAGTTCTCGGACGCGATGAGTTCGATAGAATTGCGTTGGCGCGTAAGCTCATCGGAAATGGCCGAGGTAAGCTCAGGGTCGGAAAGGAACTTGAAATCCATTTTTTGCCTTTCGGAAGGTTTTTCCTGCCAGAGGTAGTATATACGCCTTTGAGCGGAATGTGATAAGTATTCCAGATTCACATGATGTGGAGATAATGGCGCATGGGTCTGGGTAGAGGCGCCGCATGCGTCAACGGCTCGGTCGTATAGAAGGGGACGCTGGGTTTGAGCCGGGCCGATCTTCATGCCCGCCACGCTTCCGTATCCTGTTTTTGATTGGCGCGGTGCGCTTTCCTTAAGCCGCCCTCCACGGCGAAGTTAGCAAGCTCAATCCCCGCACGGTGTCTAACTCGACGTTATCCCCATCTCGTTCCTCGTTTACGGAGACGAGTCCGGCTTTGAGCGTGAAGTACCCAACGAGTTCATCGGTGAAGTTGTCGCGAGCAAGATGGGTGCGCATGGTACCGCACAACTCATCCGTGAGGACTTGACGTTGCAAGTAGGCTACCAGTCCTGCGCCTTTGGAATCTGCGAGCCGAAAGGAGCGCACATCTCGCTCGTCGTGACCGTCCGTGCACAAGAGCGGATAACTGATGATGCTACTATCGTTTAAGGGCAAGCCATGTCATGGTTTTTGCACGGCGCATGGGAGGCGCACGTGGAAGATAAGATTTACACCGAGGGCGATTGAAAGCTGTTTCGCAAGCGGATAGCCGGCTGGCAAGAAGCCTACATGGAAAGGCTTGTACGCAAATACGTCGATGTGCTGGGCAGCGATGAGCTCGCTTCGACGAAGTTCTGGGAGCTAGAAAAGCGCATCAGGAGAGATCAGCAAAGCCCTGGCGTGGTTGTTGAGATGAGACGCTCGAAGCTGCTAAGCAACCTGATCGGACTTCTGGACGGCGGCGTAATCGCGACGGACGACCTCAATGGCTTCAGTGAAGGGCTTCGAGAGAGGATCTCTTGGATAGAGAGGTCGCGGAAACTGCTCTGACGCGCGTGGCGGGTGCACAAATGCCCTTTTGTGATTGCTACGGTGCAAAAAACTGATGCGTTTTCAGTTTGCGTCGCCATGCGTGGAAAA
>CACXZL010000096.1 GCA_902772085.1 uncultured Coriobacteriaceae bacterium
CGACGGATTCCGGGACGGACGTGCCTACGGCAGGCGATGAGACGGCTACGAATCCCGTAGGTGGTGCAGATGAGTAGCGCAGGCGACGAGGAGCGCATCGTGCCCATGCGGCTGCAGCGGTTTTTGGCGCGCTCTGGCGTCGCGAGCAGGCGTGGCTCAGAGAATCTCATGACGGCGGGTCGCGTGCGCGTAAACGGCGTGGTGGTGAGCGAGCTGGGCAGCAAGGTCGATCCGCTGGTCGATCATGTGACGGTGGATGGGCGTGAGGTGTATCTAGCGGAGCGGCCGACCTACCTGGTGCTCAACAAGCCTGCAGGCTACCTCACGACCATGAACGATCCGCAGGGTCGACCATGCGTGGCGAGCCTGGTGCCCTCAAGACGCTATCCCGGCCTCTTTCCCGTGGGCCGTCTCGATCGCGACACTACGGGTATCCTGCTCTTCACGACAGACGGAAACGCCGCCCAGGAGCTGCTGCATCCCTCGCGCCATGTGAGCAAGCACTACGTGGCGCTGGTGGACGGCGTGCCCAAGCCGAACGAGCTCGAGAGGATTCGCAAAGGCATCATGCTCGACGACGGACCGGCGCAGCCAGCCGAGGTGAAGGTGCTCGGGCCAACGGATGCGCTCCTGCGCACGGTGGCCCCGGAAGGGGTTCGTGGGGACACGAGCGTCGTTGGCATCACGCTCCAAGAAGGGCGGAAGCATCAGGTGAAGCGGATGCTTGCGGCCATCGGCCACAAGGTGTTGAGGTTGCATCGAGATTCCTTTGGTCCTCTCAAACTTGAGGGGTGCAAGGAGGGCAGATGGCGTATGCTGGACGAACAAGAGATTCGAAAGTTGGACGATTGCAGGGGCGTGGCCCCGTCGCGAGACATACGGAGGTAAGACGTGAAGGTAGCCATTGACGGGCCTGCTGGCTCAGGAAAGTCGACCATAGCCCATCTGCTGGCAGAGCGTTGCGGACTTGTGCTGCTTGACACAGGGGCGATGTATCGGTCTGTGACGCTGGCGTGCCATGAGGGCGGCGTGGACGTGAATGACGCGGAGGCGGTGACCCGCGTTGCAGATGAGGTAACCATAACGTTTGGCACGGCAGAGGACGGGACGCAGACGGTTGCCCTGAACGGTCGTGACGTGACGGCGGCGATTCGTACGCCCGAGATCGACGCGGACGTCTCGGCGGTCTCGGCGGTGCCTGCCGTGCGCGAAGCCATGGTGGCGCAGCAGCGTGCCATGGGCGAGGCAGGCGACGTGGTGGCCGAGGGACGAGACATCGGTACCGTGGTGTTTCCCGATGCCGAGGTGAAGGTGTTTCTCACGGCCAATCCGGAGGCGAGGGCACACCGTCGTGCCTTGCAGCGCTCCATCACGGACGAAGAGAAGGAAGCCGAGATCCTTCAGGATTTGAAACGTCGCGACAAGGCGGATTCTACCCGTGAGGTGGCTCCGTTGCGACCCGCAGAAGACGCCGTGCACATCGATTCGTCTCAGATGACGATCGAGGAGGAGGTCGCCCAGATCTCTGCGCTCATTCGCGCGGCGCGTGCTGGCGTCGATGGCACTCCGGCAGAGCAAGCCGATGGCGCGCAGGCGGAGGCTCCGGCAGAGCAGGCCGACGACGCGCAGGTCGTGACACCAGTTGGGGAGGTCGAGCGCGCCGGGGAAGAGTTGCCAGTTGGGAAGGCAGACGATGCCCAGGCTGCGATGCCAACTGGGAAGGACGAAGACGTCCAGGTGGAGCTGTCAGCAAGGCAGAACGATGATGCCCAAGCGGAGGCTCCGCGTCCGAAAGACGAGACCCAGTCTGGCAAGCCCTTGTCTGATTCCGTGGCCGATGGTGACGACAAGCCCAAGAAGCATGCGAAGAAGAAGGAGGCGAAGCCCGAAGATCCCAACGACAAGTTCTACGACGGGGATATGCATAAGTTCTCGCTGGGCAGCAGGTTCCTTCTCGGAGCGTCCATATGCGTATGCGGAGCCGTCAGCAAGCTGCTCTGGCCCTGGGTCGTAGAGGGCGGAGAGAAGCTCTGGAATGCGGAGGGTGGCCAGATGGTCATCATGAACCACGTGTCCATGCTGGATCCCGTGGTGATTGCGGTAAGCGATTGGGCGCATGGCCGTCGTCTGCGCCCCATTTACAAGAGCGAGTTTGATAACAGCAAGATTATCAACTGGTTCTTTGCGCGTGTGGGAGCCATACCTGTGAAGCGTGGAACGGCAGACATAAAGGCAGTGAGACGTGCGCAGCGCGCGTTGCAGCGTGGCGAGGACATCCTGGTGTTTCCCGAAGGCACGCGCATCCATTCGGAAGACCAGGAGGTGGAGATCCATGGCGGCTTTGCCCTCATGGCGCAGCTTGCCAAAGCGCCCGTGATCCCCATCGCCATCGTAGGTGCGCGTGACGGCACCCCTGGAGGCAACAAGCCCCTGCGGCCTGGCCGCATGTGGATGCGCGTGGGCGATGCGATCACGTTTGACGAGCTTGGCGCCAAGGGGCGCAAGAAGCAGGCGAGCGCCATGGAGAAGGTCGCCATGGAGCGTGTGTACGCCTTGCGCGACGCCTTGCGCGCAGCACATCCGGGGAAGATGTAGCCGTGGCACGTGTGGAAGTGGCAGCGGAGGCCGGCGCGTGCTTTGGCGTGGAGCGCGCGCTTCGCATGGTGCTCGAACGTGCCCACAAGGCCACGGTGCCCGTACATACCCTCGGACCCTTGATTCACAACCCCCTCGTCGTCGCGGAATTGTGCGGCGAGGGCGTGGATGTGGTGGAGGAACCCGAGGAGGCGGCACAAGGCGATGTCTTGTTTATGCGGACGCATGGCGTGACGCCTGAGACCGAGAAGCGAGCGCGAGATTGCGGGCTCGAGGTGGTCGACGCCACATGTCCCTTCGTGAAGAAGGTTCACAAGGCCGTCGAGCGGCTTTTGGACGAGGGCTATCAGGTTCTTGTGGTGGGCGAGAAGGGCCATCCCGAAGTGGAGGGAACCTTAGGCCACGCTCCCGGCGCGGTGGTAGTGGGCAGTCCCTGTGACTTGGAGGGGATCTCGCTTGAACGGCGCGTGGGCGTGGTGGTGCAGACGACGCTCGCCGTGCAGACGCTCCGCGAGGTCGTGAGCGGTCTTGTTGGCCGTTGCGAAGAGGTGCGTCTCATCGACACCATATGCGACGCGACGAGCAAGAGGCAGGCAGCTGCTGCGGCATTGGCCGCAGAGGCGGATGTGATGGTCGTGGTAGGGGGCAAGAATTCGGCAAATACGACGCATCTGGCAGATATCTGCTCGAAGCATTGCATGCGCACCTATCACGTGGAATCCGCCGACGAGCTCGATGCCTCCATGCTTGGCGGAGCGGAATTGATAGGAATCACGGCGGGCGCATCCACACCTGCTGATCATATCGAGACGGCGCGTGAGCGCATCGAGTCGCTGGTCAGCTAGCCATCATGCCGGGAAAGCGATCCGACTACGCAAGTACGCGCACGCATGCTGACGGTGCCTGGATAGCGCGTGTGGAAGACGGGAGTCCCGCCTGGGAGGCGGGGCTCGAGCCGGGAATGCGCGTCGACACCGTCAACGGACAGCCGATGGAAGACATCATTACCTGGCGGTGGGAGGCCGACGGCAGCGTGGCAGAGCTTGAGGTGTACGATCCTGCGGATGGGGAGGAGTACGCATGCACGCTTGAGCGGGAGCCGGGGCAAGACTGGGGCGTGGAGTTCACGGACGTGCTCTTTGACGGCATACGTACCTGCGTGAACGCATGCCAATTCTGCTTTATGGCGATGCTCCCCAAAGATGCGCGTGCCTCGCTCATGCTGCGCGACGATGACTACCGCCTATCTTTTCTGCAAGGCAATTTCGTGACGCTCACGAACGTCTCAGACTCGGATGTGGAGCGCATCATCCGCTGTCGCATGGAGCCCATGAACGTCTCCATCCATGCCGTCACGCCCGAGGTTCGGGTACCGCTCATAGGCAAGAAGGCCATGCGTGGCATGGAGGTGCTTGAGCGCCTGTGCGAGGCGGGCATTGAGATTCACGGGCAGATCGTGCTCTGTGCCGGCATCAACGACGGGTTGGAGCTCGAGCGCACGCTTGCGTGGGTGGAAGGCCATCCGCAGGTGACGTCGCTTGCCATCGTGCCACTTGGCTATACCAAGTACTCCAAGAGGTTTTCGTCATCGTTTTCTGAGGATAGGGAGGCGAGCCGTGCGGTCGTGCGCATGCTCGAGCCCTATCAGCGGCGTGCACGGGCAGAACTTGGCATCACACGCTTTCAGCTTTCCGATGAGTTCTATCTGGATGCCGGGCTTCCCATACCTGAGGCGAGCACCTATGACGGTTATCCGCAGTTCTATGACGGCATTGGCATGCTGCGTTATTATCTGGACAAGGTGGACGAAGTGGCAAAGACCCACACGGATGAACTGCGCGAGGCGTCTCTCCGCTTGCGGGACGCGGACGACCGGGTGCTGCTCGTGTGCGGCGAAGCGGCGCGGACGGCCTTTTCTGAATTCAGCAGGCTGTGGGATGCGCCTGTGGAACCTTATGCCATAGCCAATGAGTATTATGGTGGCGACGTGAACGTTACGGGTCTCATCGTGGCGAAGGATTTGCTTGAACAGCTGCCGCGTGACCTCGCGCGTACGATCGTGGTGCTCCCTGAGGTTATGTTTAACTTCGACAGCCTCACCCTCGACGGCGTGTCGCGGCAAGCCGTGGTGGAGGAAATCGGGCGTCGTGGTGGTTGCGCCATCGTGTCCGTTCCAAATCCCCCCGAGCAACTCGCCGCCATTCGAGAGGCGCTCGGCTGAATCTTTCCCAGACAAGGGCAGACCGCAGACAAGGGCCAGACAAGAAGACAGGTCGTGGGCAGACAGGTCGCTTGTCTGGTCGAGGAGACAAGCGACCTGTCTGCCCTTGTTTGCCTGGTGTGTTTACAGGGGAATACAAACGACCTGTCCCCTTGTCTGGTTACTTGCTCGTTTCGCCGAGGTATTCTTCGAGGACTTGACCAGACTCGTGCATCGCGGTGGCAGCCTCGACGCCTACGTAGCGGAAGTGCCAGTTCTCGTTCTTGATGCCCGTGACGCTTTCCTTGCTTTCGGGGTAGCGCTGGATGAAGCCGTATTTGTGTCCGTTCTCGCGTAGCCATGTCTGGATGGGCGCGTTGTAGGTTTCGTCGAAGTTGATGGAGCAGATGTCGGCCGCAAGGCCAAGCTCGTGCTCGGACGTGCCGGGAACGGCCACGCTCTGGCCGGTGAGCTCTTTGGCCTCTTTTTCGGAATACCCTTCAGCTAGGTACTCGTTATAGAACTCATCCCATATCGCCTGCTGATCCTCGTGCGAGCGGTAGGCCTGGTTGACAAACACGTCATCATAGCCTGCGGCCCTGCAGTCTGCGATCATCTGGTTGAACTGGTCGGCTATGCGCGCGTCGACCTGTCTTCCGTCGGCAACGGTGACGAGCTCGACCTTCCAGTCTTCGGGAAGGGGATGTGTGCTGTTTACGAGGGTGAGCTCCCATGAGTCCTTGTTTGTGGTCGACGTGGTGCTGGAGCCGTCTTGGCTCGTGCCGTTGCCGGCCTGCCCACTTACGTTGTTTTCTTCTGACGACAGGCTTGTGGCCGTTTGTTTGTTGCACTGCGTGAGACCACACACGATGCCCACGACGAGCGCGACGGCCACACAAGCGAGCACGATAAGGGGACCAAGCTTGCCGCGACGCGTTGGTGGGGGAGTCTGCTTTGAGTGCTGAGGAGCCCGCCTTTGCCCCGAGGCTTTCTTCTTTTTGATGGCTTTCTTCTGCCCAGCGGCTTGTTTTGGCTTCTTTACCCGTTTCTTCTTGGGGCCATGCTTCTGCCCTGTGGCCTGAGGCTGGGTAGGGGCATCCTCCATCGCGGCACCTTGCGATTCCGCTGCGACTTCTTCCAGTGAGGTGCCGATGCCCTGCGACTCCTCCGGCACTTCTTCCGAGAGAGGCTCTTGCGACTCTGCTGAGGTTTGATCCCATGTGAGTTCCTGCACCTCTTGCTGGATTTTGTCCTGCGACAAGGCCACCTCTTCGCCTTGGGGAATTCGTTCGTTTGCGTCGACGTTTTGGTTAGGATTCTGCTCGCCGATTTGTTCTGACATGCCCGATCCTTTCACGAGTGCCTTGGGCGACGATTATAATGCACTGCCGTCGTCATTCCTTATAGCTGTCGATACGCCCCGAAAAAAGGACATGACCAAACTGCTACGGATGCTGCGGCGTTGTGTCACGGGGACGTGTCACGGGGACGGAGGAACTGTCACATGTCGCCGGGACGTGTCACGAGGGAATTGTCGCGGCGAGGAAGTATCACTTTTTTCGGCGAGGGTTACCGTTCCACAAACAACTGGGCGGCATGCGCGGGCGCCTTTCCGGGGCGAGGGCGTGCGGGATGGCGCGCGCAACGCTCGGTTATTTGTGGAGCGCGCCACTAGGCGGGCATGGTGCGCTCCCGTCTCCGGCGGGCCACGACGCGGCGCCCGAGTGCGGGGCCGCTGCCGACGCGTGCGCACATGCGCGCGACTGAAGCCGCGGCGTGCACATGCGGACGTGTCGGCGGACGGCGAAGGCGGGTCGCGTCCGACCTTGCGCGCGTCCCGCGTGCGTGTGCCTCTCCGGACGCGCGGAGGCCGGTCCTGGCGCCTCGACGTCCGCATTCGCGCGCGACCAGAGCGGCCGCGTGCGCAAGCGGACGCCCGCGTGGCGAGTGGGGGCAGGACGTGTCCGTTTGTGCACACGGGACATCCAGGCGTGTGCAAAGTCGGACACGTGACC
>CACXZL010000097.1 GCA_902772085.1 uncultured Coriobacteriaceae bacterium
GCTGGCCAGCATGGCGCTGACCAGGGCGATGGGGAAGCCCGTGGCCTTGGAGGCCAGCGCCGACGAACGCGACGTACGCGGGTTGATCTCGATGATGATGTCGCGGTCGTTCACCGGGTCGTGGGCCCACTGCACGTTGGTGCCGCCGATGACCTTGACGGCGTCCACGATGCGGTAGCTCTTCTCCTGCAGGCGATCGATGGTCTCCTGCGCGATAGTCTGCATGGGAGCCACGCAGAACGAGTCACCCGTGTGGATGCCCATGGGGTCGATATTCTCAATGGTGCATACGGTGATCATCTTGCCGTTGGCATCGCGGACCACCTCAAACTCGAGCTCCTCCCAGCCAAGGACGGACTCCTCGACCAGCACCTCGTGCACGGGGCTTGCCGCCAGGCCACGCGCCACCACGCGACGCAGCTCTTCGACGTTGTACACCAGGCCGCCGCCCGTGCCGCCCATGGTGTAGGCAGGACGCAGCACGCACGGGTAGCCCAGCTCGCGGGCAATCTCCACGGCCTCTTCCACCGTGTAGGCCACCTTGCTGCGGGCCATCTCGATGCCAAGGTCGTTCATAAGCTCCTTGAAGGCCTCGCGGTCTTCGCCGCGCTCGATGGCATCTACCTGCACGCCGATGACCTTGACGCCGTACTTCTCAAGCACGCCGGTCTTGGAGAGCTCGCTGGAAAGGTTAAGCGCCGACTGGCCGCCCAGGTTGGGCAGGATGGCATCGGGGCGCTCCTTGGCAATGATGGCCTCGAGGCGGTCGATGTTCAGGGGCTCGATGTAGGTGCGGTCGGCCGTGCCCGGGTCGGTCATGATGGTTGCGGGGTTGGAGTTGACCAGCACGATCTCGTAGCCCAGGTTTCGCAGGGCCTTGCACGCCTGCGTTCCGGAATAGTCAAACTCGCAGGCCTGGCCAATGTTATCTCTCGTACCAACAGACGCTTGGCGCATAAGGGGCCTTTGAAAACCCTTGTCGATAATATCCATAACTGGTCAACTCAATGAACATTGCAACCTAACTGCAATAGATGCAACATTAACGCATAACATTTGCTCAAATATTCCCCACAAACTGGGATTGTGGCACAGGGGAAGGCGAGGGACGTCTGGCACAGCACAAGACCCACGCCCCTGTGCGCAACGCAAGACCAAAGTGGCACTTTGCCCGATGGCATAGCATTTACAGACACAAAAAGGGCCCCGGACGAATCCGGGGCCCTTGGCCTTAGCCGTTTAGAACGTACGCGTCAGCTTAGAGCTCGGCGTAGAGGTCCTGCAGCTTGACGAGGTGCTCGTAGCGTGCGATGGCAGCTTCCTCGTTGCGAGCGAAGAGCTCCTTGGCGCGCTCGGGGAACTCGCGGGTCAGGCGGTTGTAGCGAGCCTCGTTCATCAGGAAGTCCTGATAGCCGCCCGCCGGCGCCTTGCTGGTGAGCGTGAACTTCTTGCCCTTGGGAGCAGCCGGGTTGAAGGTGAAGAGGTTCCAGTAGCCGCACTCGACAGCCTTCTTCATCTCGGCCTGGCAGTTGGCCATGCCGCCCTTGATGGCGTGCATCTCGCAGGGGCTGTAGCCGATGATCAGGGACGGACCATCGTAAGCCTCGGCCTCCTGGATGGCCTTGAGGGTCTGAGCGGGGTTGGCGCCCATGGCAACCTGTGCCACGTACACATAGCCGTAGCTCATGGCAATCTCGGCGAGGCTCTTCTTCTTGACCTCCTTGCCGGCGGCTGCGAACTGAGCAACCTGGCCGATGTTGGAAGCCTTGGAGGCCTGGCCGCCGGTGTTGGAGTAAACCTCGGTGTCGAAGACGAAGACGTTGACGTTCTCGCCAGAGGCAAGCACGTGGTCGAGGCCACCGAAGCCGATGTCGTAGGCCCAGCCGTCGCCGCCGAAGATCCAGAAGGACTTCTTGGTGAGGTACGCCTTGTCGGCGAGGATGGCCTTGGCAGCGTCGGAGCCGTCGGCCTCGAGCAGGGCGATGAGCGCTGCTGCGGTCTTCTTGGACTCGTCGGCGTCATTGAGAGAGGCCTCCCAAGCCTCTACGGCAGCCTTGGCCTCGTCGGTGGCAGCCCAGTCCTTGAGCTGTGCGGCGACCTTGGCCTGGACGGCCTTGTAGCCGAGCTCCATGCCCAGGCCGTGCTCTGCGTTGTCCTCGAAGAGGGAGTTGTTCCACGCGGGACCATGACCCTCGGCGTTGGTGGTGTAGGGGCTGGTTGCCGCGGGGTTGCCCCAGATGGAGGAGCAGCCGGTGGCGTTGGAGATGAACATGCGGTCGCCAGCGACCTGGGTCACGAGGCGAGCGTAAGCGGTCTCGGCGCAGCCTGCGCAGGAGCCGGAGAACTCAAGCAGCGGCTTCTTGAACTGGATGCCCTTGAGGTTGGCGGCAACGGCGCCTTCCTTCTCGGTGACCTTCTCCACGCAGTAGTCGAAGACTTCCTGCTGGGCGAGCTCCTGCTCCTGGCCCACCATGGTGAGGGCGCCCTTGGGGCACACGCCGGCGCAGACGCCGCAGCCCATGCAGTCGAGCGGGGAGATGGCCATGGTGAACTTCATGCCCGGGAACTTCTTGGGCGGCATCATGGGCTTGGTGCGCATCTGCTCAGGCGCTGCGGCAGCCTCGGCCTCGTCCAGGGCAAACGGACGGATGGTGGCGTGCGGGCAGACGTTTGCGCAGGTGTTGCACTCGATGCACTTGGACTCGTCCCAGTGCGGCACGAACACGGCGACGCCGCGCTTCTCGTAGGCGGAGGCGCCCAGCTCGAACTGGCCGTCGGCGATGTCCTTGAAGGCGGAGACGGGCAGGGAGTCGCCATCCATCATGTCGATGGGGTTGAGGAGCTCCTTGACCTGCTTGACGATGGCCTCGCGGCCCTCGAGGGTGAGGACGTTGTCGGTGTCGGTCGCGGTCTTCCAGCTCTCGGGAATCTCGATCTCCTGGAAGGCGGTGGCACCGGCGTCGATGGCGCGCCAGTTGGCCTCGACGATGTTCATGCCCTTCTTGGCATAGGAGTACTCGGCGGCATCCTTCATGTACTGGATGGCCTCCTCGGCGGGCAGCACCTTGGCCAGCGCGAAGAACGCGGACTGGAGGATGGTGTTTGTGCGCTTGCCCATGCCTACCTGCAGCGCCAGGTCGATGGCGTTGATGAGGTAGACGTGAATGTCGTTCTGCGCGATGTAGCGCTTGGCCTCAGCGTTGAGGTGCTTGTCGAGCTCCTCGAGATCCCACTGGCAGTTGATGAGGAAGCTGCCGCCAGGCTTGACGTCGCGGACCATCTTGAAGCCCTTGGTGATGTAGCTGGGGTTGTGGCACGCCACGAAGTCGGCCTTGTTTACATAGTAGGGCGAACGGATGGGGGTGTCGCCGAAGCGCAGGTGCGAGATGGTGACGCCGCCGGTCTTCTTTGAGTCGTACTGGAAGTAGGCCTGTACGTACTTGTCCGTGTGGTCGCCGATGATCTTGATGGAGTTCTTGTTTGCGCCAACGGTGCCGTCGCCGCCGATGCCCCAGAACTTGCACTCGATGGTGGAAGGATCTGCGGTGTTTGGCGCATCCTTCGGCTCGTCGAGCGAGAGGTTGGTGACGTCGTCCACGATGCCCACGACGAACTCGCGCTTGGGCTCGTCCTTCTTGAGCTCGTCGTAGATGGCGAAGGCGCTCGCGGGAGGCGTGTCCTTGGAGCCGAGGCCATAGCGGCCGCCGATGACCTTGAGGTCGCTCATGCCGGACTCGTAGAGGGCGGTCACGACGTCCTGGTAGAGGGGCTCGCCGATGGAGCCGGGCTCCTTGGTGCGGTCCATGACGGCGATGCTCTTGACCGTCTCGGGCAGAGCGGCGATGAAGTGCTTGATGGACCAGGGACGATACAGGCGGACCTTCACAAGACCGACCTTCTCGCCGCGGGCGTTTAGGTAGTCGATGACCTCCTCGAGCACGTCGCAGAAGGAACCCATGCACACGACCACGCGGTCGGCATCGGGAGCGCCGTAGTAGTCAAACAGGTGATAGTTGGTGCCGAGCTTCTCGTTGACCTGGTTCATGTAGTCCTCGACGACCTCGGGGAGGGCGTCGTAGGTGCCGTTGCAGGCCTCGCGATGCTGGAAGAAGATGTCGCCGTTCTCGTGGCTGCCGCGTGCGTGCGGATGCTCGGGGTTCAGCGCGTGATCGCGGAACGCCTGGACGGCGTCCATGTCGCACATGTCCTTGAGGTCCTCGTAGTCCCAGACGGCGACCTTCTGGATCTCGTGGGAGGTGCGGAAGCCGTCAAAGAAGTTGATGAACGGCGTGCGACCCTTGATGGCCGAGAGGTGGGCGACGGCGGAGAGGTCCATGACCTCCTGGACGTTGCCCTCGGCGAGCATGGCGAAGCCGGTCTGACGGCAAGCCATGACGTCGGAGTGATCGCCAAAGATGTTCAGCGCGTGGGACGCCACGGTACGGGCGGACACGTGGAACACGGACGGCAGCTGCTCGCCTGCGATCTTGTACATGTTTGGAATCATGAGCAGCAGGCCTTGCGACGCCGTATAGGTGGTGGTGATGGCACCAGCGCCAAGGGAGCCGTGCACGGCACCTGCGGCGCCTGCCTCGGACTCCATCTCCACTACCTTGACGGGCGTGCCGAAGATGTTCTTCTGGCCCTGGGCTGCCCACTGGTCGACGTAGTCGGCCATGGGGCTGGACGGCGTGATGGGGTAGATGCCCGCCACCTCCGTGAACGCATACGACACGTAGGCCGCTGCGTTGTTTCCGTCCATGGACTTGAATTTTCTCGCCATGTCCTCTCCTTCTACGATTTCGTGAGGCTTGCGCTCCCTGCACAAGCCATACTCACACAGAATTAATAATAGCACCAATCACGTGGCATGCGGGGCGTGTGGGCGTGGTTTGGAAAAATGATGTGGTGGACTTTTTGTGAACGAGGTGACTGTAGATAATAACGACGCCCCAGATGTTTGAGTTGAGGCTTTGCAGCGGCGCCTGCACGAACTGCTTTATGAGCGTGGCGAGGTCGGTGTTGAACCCTACGAAGAGCACAGCGGAGAGCAGGCCAAAGTACGCAAGGGTGAGCAGCATGGGGATCATGGTGTTGAAGGATCCAGCGACTGCGGGAGGTACGCCCTCGCCCAGGTTGATCTTGAGCTTGTCGATGCTCGAGAGCTTGATAAAGAGGGCCGTTGCCAGAAAGCCGATAATGATGGCTCCAAACAGGCCGCTCGTGCCCGTGTTTGCCGTGGAGAACACGCCGCTGGCCATACCGGTTACGTCGTTCACCACGACCTCAACGCTCTGAGGCATGGTTACGAAGAACGATGCGATGGCCACGACCACACAGGCAATGTCGTGCTCGTAGCGCTGCTCCGGCTCCACGATAGGCTCGTTGAAGGTAAACCAGTGCTCGATCTCCTGGCCGAACTCGGCAAACGCCGTAGCGGCATACGTGGCATACGCCTCCACGACCTCGCGGCTCTCCCAGCCACCGCGACGCAGCAGGTAGGCCGGCATGTCGAAGTGGTAAAGGTTCACGAATGGCTCGATTCCCGCCTCGCGCGCCGTTGCGAAGAGCTTGTGGTAGTAGGCAACTCCCTCGGGATTCAGCTTGCCATCTGCATTCATGAGGCGGGCCCGCTTCGCGCGCCACAGAAAAGAGCTTGTGGTAGTAGGCAACTCCCTCGGGATTCAGCTTGCCATCTGCATTCATGAGGCGGGACCACTGGATGGACGTACGCGCCGACTGAAAGCCGAGTGAGGCAAAGAGCTCGAAGTCCTCCTGCATGTGGCGCGTCATGTCGTTGCCACCGTAGGAGCCCACGCGGTTGTGGAATGCGCCGAGGTCTAGGTTTGACCAAGTGTCCCAGATGTTTTCAATCTTGCCAAAGGACTGCCATGCGCTCTCCGTTTGCGGGCCAGAGAGAGCCGCGCCAAAGAAGAAGTCGTTGGGCAATGTGATGGGTTTGGTGTTCATGGTGTTCCTTTCTTTCGCATGACTACAGATTTAGCGCTCTTAATTTTATTTGCAAGTGCTTTATCTTATTTCTTTAAACGGTTATTTTGCGCCCATGAGCGGCAGGCGGAGGTCGTTTCGTATAATAAAGAAATTACACAGTTCGAAGAGGAGCACCGATGAGCAAATATGGGGATCTAGCAGCTGCATTACGCTCTGCAATAGAAAGTGGGGCATACGGTGCGGGCGAGCGACTCCCCACGACCCCCGAGCTTTGCGAGATATACCACGTGAGCAATACCACGGTAAAGAAGGCGCTGGACGAGCTGGAGCAACTGGGGCTCATTGCACGCCGTCGCGGATCGGGCATCTTCGTAAAGAGCACCCCATCGCTGCGCTCCGGCAAAACCGACAAGAGCTTTTCTCAGCAGATGACCGGCTTTACGGCCGAGTTTGCACAAACGAACGTTGCGGTTACCAGCGAGGTGCACGACTTCACCATCTTGCATCCAAACCAGATCGTCGCAGAGGCTCTCGATATAAGCACCGAGGATTTTGTGTACTATATCTGCCGTGTACGCCTCGCTAACAAAATCCCGAGCAACGTGGAGTACACCTACATGCCTTTGGGCCTGATCCCGGGTCTACTTGAAAAGCATCTTTATGGCTCAATCTACCAATATATAGAACAGGACCTGGGACTGAAGATTGGCAGTGCACATCGCATCCTGCGTGCCGTGCTCCCTACCACCGACGAGAAAGAATGGCTGCGACTCTCTCCAGGCGACCCGCTCTTTGAGGTAAGGCAGGTCGCATACTTGGATGACGGAACACCCTTTGAGTATTCCACTACGCGCCATATCAGCAGCTATAAGTTCTATGTGGTAAGCACGCACTGACGGCTAGAGAGGAGCAGAGGTTGAACGATACCGTAGTGGGACGTTTTGCGCCTACGCCATCGGGTCGCATGCATGCGGGCAACGTATTTGCCGCGCTCATGGCTTGGCTTGGCGTGCGTTCGGCGGGCGGGCGGATGGTGCTTCGCATAGAAGACCTCGACCCGCGTGGCAACCGGCCCGACGCTACGCGCTTGTTGCTCGATGATCTGCACTGGTTGGGATTGGACTGGGACGAGGGACCGTACTACCAGAGCGAACGCGGCGAGATCTATGCGGAAGCGCTTCGGCGGCTGGAGCAAGATGGTCTCACCTATCCATGCTTTTGTACGCGAGCTGAATTGCATGCAGCATCGGCTCCTCACGCTTCGGATGGCACCTTTGTGTACGTTGGCACGTGCAGGAATCTTTCGGCTGAGCAGGTTGCGGAAAAGGCGCAGGTACGGCCCCCTGCAACGCGCTTACGCGTGCCGGATGCAGACGATCTGACCGGCGTTATAGAGTTCCACGACCTCGTGTATGGGCCACAGCGCGAGGTGCTTGCACGCGATTGCGGGGATTTTCTTGTGCGGCGCAGCGATGGAGTGGTGGCCTACCAGCTGGCAGTAGTGGTGGACGATGCGCTCATGGGGGTGAATCAGGTCGTGCGCGGGCACGATCTTTTGGGTTCGTCCGCGCGGCAAATCTACCTGCAGCGATTGCTCGGTTACCCGCAGCCCGTCTACGCACATGTGCCTTTGCTCGTGGCAGCGGATGGTCGTCGCCTCTCCAAGCGTGACAAGGACCTCGACCTTGGCGAGATACGCGCGCATGAGGCGTCGCCGAAGCACTTGCTGGGACTCCTCGCCGCCACAGCGGGACTTGCTGAGTGCGGCGAGGAGTTGAGCGCCGGCGAACTCGTGAATCGTTTCTCTTGGGAGCGCGTGGCGGCACACGCGCAAAAAGAGAGCTTGTTTGCCCCCGATGCCTACCAGAAGAGCTAGTGCGACGTCTTTGAAATAATGGGGAGCTTGCCATTGGCGGTGTACCCAGCGGTAGGCGCTCCGCCGTTAGGAGGGAAGACTATGCCAGTTCGGGGGTAGGCATAATGGGAGTATACTTGCGAACGCAGGTTGCCATGCACGGTTTTGCGCTCCTGCAGGTGTGAAGGCCCACGATTGCGAGGTCACAAACATGAGAAGGATGCTAGTTGTTGTAGACATGCAGAACGACTTCATTGACGCAGCGCTTGGAACTGCCGAGGCAGTTGCCATCGTCGATGCCGTGAAGGAGAAGATTCGCTCATACCCTATAGAAAACGTTATTGCCACCATGGACACACACGGCGAGAATTACTTGGAGACACAGGAAGGTCGCAACTTACCCGTCACACATTGCGTGAAGGGCAGCGACGGTTGGAAGATTCGCCCCGACATTGCGACTCTACTTGACGGTGCGAAGATCTATGAGAAGCCCACTTTTGGCAGCACGGCACTGGCGACCGACCTGCAGACGCTTTCCCAGAGCGAGGACATTGAGCTGGAGCTGATTGGCCTGTGTACAGACATCTGCGTAGTCTCAAACGCGCTGCTCCTGAAGGCCTACATGCCCGAGGTGAGAATCTCCGTCGACGCATCCTGCTGCGCTGGCGTCACACCGGAGAAGCACCTAGCGGCGCTCGAAACCATGCGATCTTGCCAAGTGAATGTGACAAACGCCTAGCACGATCCCCTATCAAATGGAAAGAGGCGGCAGAACTGCTGCTCCATCCCCTGCCTTGCCCTCTTAAAACAATGCGCAATGAGTTTTTGCCCATGTATCAAACACTCAAAGGCAGAGCCCACCTTCTTTAAATCTTTAACTACGACGCGTCCCGCAGCATGGCGAGGTACTTCTCTCGACCTGCTTCGGGCACGCGCAGTTTCTCCAACGCCGTTAGAGCCGATAAGCCCATGGTCTCCATCAGGCTCCGCACGTTCTCGAGCAGAGTCTTTCTGGAACCGTACTCGGCACCTTCGTCATAAATCTCCTGGCTTATGCTATCCATGTCGCTCTTTCCCTGTTTTGTCCTCTTGGGGTGTTGTACCCTCTTTCTAAGCAAGTCGTCCTCGATCTTGCTTGGGTCGCTCTCGCAGAAGTCGGCCATAAGGCTCCCGAGCTCGTCATTACCACGATAGGACGCGTTGACGTAGAGGAAGCGCGTCCCGTTGCAGAGGGGCGTGCCGTCCCTCTCCTCCGCGTACGAGTAGGCTCTCGTCGCACGCCTCGACCCGTCCGAATCCCTCTCCAGCACCACCACGACCCAGTGCCTCGGCAGGTCAGCGTAATCCGCGCCAGCCTTCAGGAAGTCCAGATCCATTGCCGAACCATAGAAACGGAACCGCAGGGGATCTAGGTCTTCGCCCCTCTGCACCTCCATGTCGTATTGGGCACCCTCTCCGTCTGTCGCAAACGCGTCGAGTATCGCCGAGTGCGCCCCCGTAACCGACTTAAGGTCACGCTGCGTCTCCTCGCTGATTCTCCGATTCCTTGAGGCGCGCAGACCAAGGAATATGTCACGCAGGCTCCTACATAAACGCCACTTCGTTTGCGCTCCAACCGTTGTAGATCCAGCAAGGTATATCGCCCAAGAAAGCCTGATAAAGCCCCCGAAGCTCCTCTTCCTGTTCACCCGTGGGGAAAACCCGAGTCTGCCAAGACGTCAAAGAGCGCGTCCGTGCTGGTCATATCCCTGGCGTATGACCGCGTCGTCCAGCCCTATTTCGGCTCTTGCAACGCCGGCGTTACGCCAGACCGGTACGGGCCCTGAACTCGGCCTCGCTGAGCCTTGCGCGCTCCGCGGCTTGGCGCACCGTGAGCACCCGGTCGCGAACGAGCCCGGCCAACGTCTCCAAGACCCCCTCGGCCCTACCCTCCTTGTGACCCTCCGCGCGACCCTCGGCGCGACCCTCTGCGCGACCCTCGGCGCGGAACAGCTCCATCGCCTTGGCCTCGTCGTACTCCGTCAGCAGCATGCCGACCACCTCCGCCCTGTGCTCCTCAAGGAAGCTTTTGATCTCGAATTCCTTCGGCATGGCAGTGATCGCCCGGTCGACGGCGTCGCCTACGTCCGTTCCCGCAGCGACGGCTTCCCGCACGCGCGCTACGAGCCAGGAGTACTCCCTCAGCGGCGAGCAAGCGGCAAGCAACTCGGGGCTCCTGCCCTCGTTGATGTTCACCATGCGCACGCGCGCCTCTATGTCGGAGACCGCACCCTCGGGGAACGAGTCGGAGAGCCTGAGGACGGACTCGTCCGGCTTGTCCTTCTGGCCGTTGTAGAAGACCACCAGCCTCGGCACGGGCAGACGCAACAGCCGCTCGCCGTACTTGTTCAGTCCACGGCCCACGACGTAGCGTTCGTAAAGGTTCCCCGCGTACTGCATCATGCGCAACGGCATGTTTGGGTTGTACGTGGACTGCTGCTCGTACACGCTCACCTCGTCGGCAATGAGAAACGAGACATCGTTGTGCATACCGAGATAGAGGGCTTCGCGGATCGTGTTTATCTCCACCGTAGACGGGTCGCCGTACGATGTTCCGTTAACCGCGTTGTAGAGACTCAGCGTCCACGCCTCGTTGCCAGGACTCCCGAAGATAAAACTGAAAAGCCTGTCCTTGTACTCCCTGCTTGCCGTAGCCGTATGGATCGCCTCCCAGGCTGCCAAATGCCGATAGAATCATTCTAACATCGGAAAGTAAACTACACTCACTTGATTCGCCGCCATCCCCGGCGGTCGAAGCGAGTTCTAGCCTTTCGGGTTCGCAACGTGGAAATGCGAACGCGTAATGTGGCGGAGCAGCTTTTCGTAAGAACCGTCCACGCCGTCCACCACGTGTTTGCGGGCAATGCAAACTTGTCCCACTCGACAACGTGCCAAGCAGCAGTTTTTTAAGAACGCCGCGCATAAGAACGAGTCTGGCCTGGCCACCGCTGGAGAAAAGCCGGACCTTGCCGATAGCTGCGCTACTCTGATACATCAGATGCCAGCCCCAACGCATAGGAGTACAGGTCATCATTGATGGCGAAAGCCCCTGGCAAGTCGCTCAGCCCTTCGTTGATAGCTTTCACGCGCATCATGGGGTAGTAGCGGGCGAAGGACTCGGAATTTTCCATGATATCATCATATATTCTCTCCCAATCTTTATCTCGGAGCAAGACCCACCGATTCTTACGCGCCAGCCACTTGCACCGTTCCACCGGATTCTGCTTCATCAAATCAAGGTACGTATCTTCGCCCAAAAATGAACGATAGAATTCGAACGTCATGCCTAACGCCTTCACCAAATTGGGATGCACGCTATCTCCTGCCTCATAATACGGCAGGTCTTCCGGTCTCCAGATATCGTACTTCTCATCTTGCATCTTGTACACCTGCGATGCTGTTTTCAGCATCTCGTTCATTACGCCAGAGGGATCCTGTTTTGCAGCCTTTTCGCAGCCTTCGTCCGACTTCCCTCCAGAAAGATCAATGGGTTCCTGCGCGTCTTCCTCTTGCAAATACTCGTCGATGATTTCATCCACCGGACAAAGGTTGCCGATCGCCCGCGAAAGCGCCAACCTAATTTTGTCAATCGGAATGTATCGGTCTACTTTTTTGTTCCTTGCCCCCATAAACACAAGCTGTGCAAACAAGGTCTCTATGCCGTACGGCTCCTCATCGTCTGGGTCGGTCTTCAACAAATCCGTACAGTCTTTCTCACGATGATGAAGCTTCGTGTCCATGACTTTTCTGATGAATTGCTCATAGTGCGTGTCACCCTTTTCATCCTGAAAACTGATGAAGAGGCACATCCGCTCGAGGTCGAACCCCCACAACAGGTAATCAGCAAGTGCGTTGTCAAACCCCACCATCGTAACTTGGTACAAATGGAATCTCCGATCCCAGTATTCGTCGCAAGCTTGCTCTGAAAAATGCTCGCGAACGGTTTTGCCGAACTCGGCATCTTCTCTCCCGAGGTACATGCCAGTAAAAAGCTCCAACTTCTCGGTCTCGGAGAGCGGAATGTCGTTGATTCTGTTGAGCAGCCGGTCCTTATCACACCGATCGGGAGCATGGATCGCACGGTCGAGATGCTCGTTTGCCATTCGGACGGCACGCTCGCATTGCCCCTTTGTAATATCCCCATACACATATGCCTTCTGACCGAGTCGCGATTCAATGAGACACGCAATCGCAAGAAGGTACATATGATATGGCTCTCCCTGCGTTTTTGCGCCCCAAAGAGAATAGTTGCGATAGAACCGGCTGTCGTTTCGGTCATATCCGCCAAGATAGTCTAAGGCCGATTCAAGCAACGCATCCGGCGCATCCCTGTCATACTGGTCCTTTGAAACAAGATCGCGCGGCAAGAAGTATTCCTCTGCCGTGCGGACGCGTTCGTAGTCGCCGTCCGCGAACC
>CACXZL010000098.1 GCA_902772085.1 uncultured Coriobacteriaceae bacterium
CCCAGCGTAACGATAGGCGTATTGAGGAAGTCCAGGAATACCGTAAGGGCGCCTATCTCAAAGAAGTTCACGCCATCCACGTCGTCACACAGTCGCTCATCGTCTTCTCGCACACGAATAAGCACCCAGACGGTAGCCCCCAACGCCACGAAGAAGCTAAAGGCCAGCGAGGTAGACACCGTCGCGAAGAGCACGTTGGCAAACAAAAGCGCAATGCCCAGGCACACGGCAGCCCCCATACGCCGACGCCTGCCCATGAGCGACGTGGCCACACACGCCAAAGTGACCATGAGGATGAGAAACAGTACCCGGATCTGGTCGATGTTGCACACCACAAGCAGAGGAACCAGCACGCTCAGATAGCCATGCCAATAGCGGGCATACTCCACTTGGGCTTCTTTGCCCAATCCTTCGGCAAACTGCTCCACCCTACTGCCCTGGCCGACAAAATATGACCCCGCAAACGCACCCACGAAGGGATGCCCCACCGCATGCGAAGCGATGTTGAGCGAGAGCGCAGTGGTAAAGCTGTCGAGATAGTCTACCTCCAAGTCAGCCGCAGGCCACGCCACGGGCCTGTCGCCCTCGGTTGCAAGAATACCTGCCGACTCCTCGAGCTGTCGTTGGATAGCAGCCCGAGGAACAAAAGAAACAATGACGAGCAGGAGAGAAAACAGACCAACGCACACCGCGTAGACTTTCGCGTACCTCTTCAAGGCCTGCACGTCGCTTGCCCCCTTTGTACATCTCACAATACAAGGCCGTCTGCCATTGGCGGTCAAATGGCAAAAGGGATTAGGCCACTTTTGCCAAAAGGCTCTTTTGCCACCGGGCTTCTCTATACCAGCCGTACAAACTTGCGTTTGCCGTGCTGAATGACGGTACCAGCCACAAGCGTCGAGGGATCGACGTTGTATGCCTTGGCCGCCACCGCTTCGCCGTTGATCTTTACACCGCCGCCATCGATGAAGCGGCGTGCCTCGCCCACCGAGCCGGCAAGCTTCGCATCGGCCAGGAGCTTTGCCAAGTACACTTGTCCCTGATCATTCACCACGATGCTAGAGACGGGATACTCGGGAATGTCATCGGGTATCTCCGCACGCTTGAACTGCGCGTCAAAGGCGTCCTGGGCCTTTTGCCCCATGCCCTCACCGTGATAGAGGTCCACGATGTTGCGCGCCAGCTGACGCTTACGTGCGTATGGGTCGGCGGTGCCCGCCTTGAACTCACCTTCGATGGCGTCGATCTCGTCGATGCTCAGCGTGGAGCACAGACGGAAATACAGCGGTACGATTTCGTCGGCGATGCTCATCAACTTGCCGTACATGTCGTTTGGCTCGTCGGTAAGCCCCACGTAATTACCATAGGATTTGCTCATCTTTTTGTGGCCGTCGAGACCCACAAGCAGCGGCACCGTCAGCGCCACCTGGGGTTCCATGCCCTCCGCGCGCATGAGGTCACGACCTGCGAGCAAATTGAAGATCTGATCGTTGCCACCCATTTCCAGGTCGGCATCGATCACCACGGAATCATATGCCTGGAGCACCGGATATATAAACTCGTGCAAAGCTATGGACTGCTGGTTGGTATACCGGTTGTGGAAGTCCTCGCGCTCAAGGATACGGGCCACATTGAATTGCGACATGAGATGCAGCATCTTCTGCAGGTCGAGCGGCTTCAGCCACTCGCCGTTGTACACGATGGTGGTCTTCTCGGGGTCAAGCACCTTGATGGCCTGCTCCACGTACGTCTTTGCATTGGCCTCCACCTGCTCCTCAGTCAGTGGCGGACGGGTACTGTCGCGCCCCGACGGATCGCCTATGAGGGCCGTTCCATTACCTATGATGAGCGTAACGCGATGCCCCAAATCTTGGAACTGGCGCATCTTGCGCAGCGGCACCGCATGACCCAAATGCAAATCGGGACTCGTAGGATCCACGCCCAGCTTGATATTGAGTGGCGTACCCTTCTCAAGCTTCTTCTTCAGTTCGTCCAACGGCACGATTTGCATGGTGCCGGAGGTGATGACTTTCAATTGCTCGTCAACTGGCAGCAATGCTCTGTCCTCCCATCCGCTCGATGTACTTCGCACATCCTTCTGTCGATTGCGCACGCTCCATAGTAGCGCACCCGTCCCAAAAAAACCACGCATCTCGAGACGCTGCAAATGAAAACGACTTCCTTTGAACCGTTCACGCCCCAGCCCCAGTCCCTGCGCGTGCCAGCAGGCGGCTCCGCGCTCGCTTCGCTCGCTCACTTCGTGAGTCGCCGCTCGCTGACACGCGCAGGGACTGGGGCTGGGGTGTGAACTATAAATCCTTTATTGCGGACCAGGATCATCCTCTTGGCGGCCCTTATCCGCACGGATGCCGAGTCTTCTGCTCTCAGCACGCTTGTAACGATCCTCCTCGAAGGCACGGCCACATTCCAGCTCCCACGCGCGGCGCGAAGCCTTCACCTCTGTGTCGAGCACAAGTCCCACCGCAACAAACAATGCGGCAAGAATGCCAAAGCCCATTGCGAGAAACGCCGTGGGGAACCGTTGCACCAGTCCCGTATGCCGGAACTCAGCCACAACCGGCAGGCCGAGCACGAGACACAATACGAGGCAGATAATCGCAAGCAGCAGAAAGAACGGAAGTGGACGATAGTCCTTGAAGAGCGATGCGATCATGCGCAACACCTTCATGCCGTCTGAAAACGTGTTGAGCTTGGACTCGGAGCCTTCAGGCCGGTCGCGATAGTCCACCTCCACCTGCTCGATACGCCAGCGCTTATCCACGGCATGGATGGACAGCTCGGTCTCCAGCTCGAAGCCAGGGCTCAGCACGGGATACGTGCGCGCAAAGGGTCGACTCATGGCACGATAGCCCGTCATCACATCATGGTAGTCGAAACCATAGAGCACACGAATGAGCCAACGCACCAGGCCGTTGCCGAAGCCATGGAACTGTCGCTTGTTTTCCTCGCCATAAGTGCCGTTTGAGAGGCGGTCGCCCACCACGTGGTCCGCATGTCCGGCAAGAATCGGCCGCACGAGGCGCGGGGCCGCCTCCGCTGGATACGTGTCGTCTCCATCCACCATCAGATAGCAGTCCGCGTCTATGTCGCGAAGCATCTGCCGTACCGCGTTTCCCTTCCCTTGGCGTGGTTCGCGACGCACATGTGCACCGTGCTTGCGTGCAACGGCCGCGGTGTTGTCGGAGCTGTTGTTGTCGTATACCCACACCTCGGCACCGGGTAGCACGCGTCGGAAATCGTCTATCACTTTTCCTATGGTAACTTCCTCGTTGTAGCATGGAATGAGCACGGCCACACTACCTGGAGGAAGGGGTCTGGCGTTCTTCTTCACGACAATACCTCTTCTTTTGTCTATACCGAGTCCTTGCAGCTCCACAATAGCACGTATAGCCAAAAAAGCGAATCGCGCCTTCAGCAAATCGTAGGCGTCTGCGGTACTCGTCACCGTTCACGCCCCTGGCCCCTGCGCCAGCCAGCAAGCGGCTCCGCGCTCGCTTCGCTCGCTCACTTCGTGAGTCGCCGTTTTGCTGGCATGCGCAGGGGCCAGGGGCGTGAACGGTGACGTACCGGTGACGAACCATACGGACATGTCATAAAAGCAATCAAAGCGCGGAACAAATTCTCATCAAGAGCATGTATAATAAGTTGCAATTGTCTAAAAAGGAGGCAACATGAGCGTTCGCAACCGTAGGGCTCGCAAGCACTCCCGCACCCACATCGTAGGCTTTGGCATCGCTGGAATACTTGGCTTTCTGGCTCTGCTCGTCATAGCGCTTGCAGTGTCGGCAGGCGCGCTGGTGAACTCGTGGCTGCTGAATTTGCCCGACTACCAGTCCGCAGACGCATATCTGGTAGCCGAGCCTACGCAAGTGTATGACGCAAGCAACAACGTGATCGCCGAGTATTACCTGCAAAACCGACGCATCGTGACAAAGGACCAGGTCTCGCCATACGTGCTCGCAGGCACCGTAGACACCGAAGACATTCGCTTCTACCAGCACAACGGCATTGACCCCCAGGGCATCGCCCGTGCAGTGCTCGTACAATTCACCGGCGGTTCAGAAGGCGCCTCCACCATTACCCAGCAGCTCGTGAGAAACACCGTTCTCTCAGAGGAGCAGTTCGAGCAAACGCTCAAGCGCAAGGTTCGCGAGGCATACATCGCCATCCAGCTGGAAAAGAAATACTCCAAAGACCAGATCCTGATGATGTACATCAACACCATCTATTACGGCCATGCGGCCTATGGCATCCAAGCGGCATCGATTACCTATTTCAACAAAGACGCGAAGAACCTCACGCTGGCCGAGGCCGCCTTGCTCGCCGGATTGCCCCAGTCTCCCTCTCGCTACGATCCCACGGAGAACCCTGAGCTGGCCATCACGAGGCGCAACCTCGTCTTGGACCGCATGTACACCGCTGGCGACATCACCGAGGAGGAGTGCAAGGCCGCCCAAGCAGAGCCACTCACGCTTAACGAGGGAAGGGTCATGGACGAGCAGGGCCCCTATCCGTACTTCACGGACTACATCAAGCAGCTTCTCTTGCAGGACTTCGATCGGGACACCGTATTCCAGGGAGGCCTGAAGGTCTACACGACGCTTGATCCCTCCATCCAGACCATGGCAGAAGACGCGGTCAACGAACGCCTCACGGAGTATCACAACGACGAACTTGAAGCGGCACTCGTTGCAATCGACCCTGAGACCGGATATATCAAGGCGATGATTGGCGGGCGCGATTACAACGTCGATCAGTTCAACCTCGCCACGATGGCTCGCAGGCAGCCTGGCTCCAGCTTCAAAACCTTCACGCTCGCAGCCGCGATGAGCAATGGCATGAACCCAAACATCTTCGTAAACTGCAACTCGCCTCTACAGGTCACGCCTACGTGGAACGTGCAGAATTTCGGCAACTACAGCTATGGAAACATCATGCTTGCAGAAGCGCTCGCTCGCTCGTCAAATACCGGCTTCGTACAAGTAGCCGAAGCGATCGGCGCCGAGAATATCATAGACTACGCAAAGAAGATGGGCATAGACGAGGATCTACCCGCCTACACATCCATCACGCTCGGCACCGTGGGCATTCCTCCCGTGCAGATGGCCGAAGCCTACGCAACGCTCGCGACGGGCGGCATCCACCGAGATTCCGTTGCCATCACGAGGATCGAGGATCGCAATGGAAACAAAGTCTACGAGCATAGCGATTCACCAGAGAGGGTCCTTGACGAAGCCATAGCACAGGCTGAGACCGAAGTCCTCGAGACGGTCGTCGCTTCTCCCGATGGTACGGCCAACTCTATGAAGTCCCTGCTTACCTTCGATCAGCCCATCGCCGGGAAGACAGGCACGTCCGAGAACTACCGCGACCTCTGGTTCTGCGGCTACACGCCTCAGGTCTCTGTCGCTGTATGGTGTGGTTACCGCACTGAGTCCACCGTTTACCTGGACCGCACGATCGGCCATCCCGACACCGTATCGTGCCCCATCTTTGCCTCTTTCACAAACCGCCTGCTCAACGGCATTGCTCGCAAAGAGTTCCCCACCACAAACGCCAAACCCGACTATCGCGAGAATTCAAGTTGGGAGTTCTCAAATACCGACAAGTGGACAAGCTCGCGCGAAGACGGCGTCGTTTCCTCCTTAATCAGCAACGCCGGAAGCGCCGGCAACAATAACAACTACAGCAATGACTATGGCAACGGATACGGAAGCAGCTATGGCTATGACTACAACAATTATGGCGGTTCCGGTTACACCGATTACAGCGGGTATGGCTCGACCGATTACAGCGGGTATGGCTCGACCGATTACAGCGGGTATGGCACCAATGCAACCTACGGCGGTGACACCTACGGAGGCTACGGTAACTACGGTACCGGCTACTAGCATGTGACGCCTCTATAGGAGCGGGCGCATTTGGGGTGCCATCCTTGTGTCGGTATAAAAGACCAGTTGCACAGGGATGGCACCCCAAATGCCCTTGATAAGCAAAAAAGGATCCGCCACCGAAACGTGCGATAGCTTACTCCCCACGTATCCTGCAAATGTGCTCGGCCACAGACTCTGCCGCCTCAGTATTTCTGCAAATCACCAAGACTGTGTTGTAACCCGCAATCGTACCTATAACGTCTGTGAGTCCCGCTGCGTCGATAGCCGAGCCTATGCCTGGAGCAGTGCTCGCTTCGGTATTTATGACAACTTGGTTCCCTACGCTTTCCACACCCAAAACGAAATCAACGACCATACGCTGCAGGTACAAATCTTCAGAAAGCGCGTATCGTCCCTCAGAAAGCTTCTCTAAACCCATGTCGGCAATGTCGCGACTTACCGTGGCCTGTGTACACGTGAAGCCCTTCTGCCGCAACTCTTGCACTAAATCACGCTGTGTCCGGATAACGTCGCTGCGCACAATCTGCCTTATAGCCTCGTGTCGACCATTTCGTTTTTTTGCCATAAAACTATCTTTCTATGCGACATACAGGTAGCGCGAAGAAAAAAAGGAATTTTAATAATATCATATATGTGACATTTGTCAAATGTATGGTTCGCCAGAAATGAGCGAATATACTCAACGTTAGCTACAGTCCACACCCCCGTCACCTCACCGGGCCAGCAATCGGCTCCGCGCCCGCTTCGCTCGCTTACTTCGTGTGTCGCCGCTTTCTGGCCGGGCGCGATGA
>CACXZL010000099.1 GCA_902772085.1 uncultured Coriobacteriaceae bacterium
ACCGACCTCTCCGCCCAGAAAGATGCCGATGGCGATGAGCACAAGCCCTCCACAAAAGAACTGCCAACCCGTGAGCAGGAGCGGATCGCCCTTCGCGCCAAAGCGCCGCATGAGGCAGGTTGCGGAGCCACCCGCAACGAGAGAAGCAAACACGAGACCCTCGCCTTGCAGGGACCACGCGCCCATCGTTCCTCCCCCTCGAAGCGTCACAAGCACAACACCGCCGACGCCCAGCAGGCAGCCCGCGAGCTTGCGCGGCGTGAGCTGCTCTTGGCGAAACACAAGCGTGGCGAGGATAATCTGCACAAACGCGGACGTGCCCTGCACGAGCGACGAATTGGTGCCCGAGGCATGGGCGAGCCCCATGTAGAACGGCGCGTACTGCAAGGCCGTCTGAGATAGACCGAGAAGCGCGATCGGCGCGAGGTCTTGTTTGCGAGGGATCGGTGGCTTGCGACGCACGATCGCCGTGCCCAAAAGCACAAACAAGCCCGCAAGCGTGAAGCGCATGCCGGCAAAGAGCAGCTGGCTTGCAGGGCTCTGGGCAGGAATCTCAAAGAGCCGATAGCCGGTCTTTACGAATGCAAATGCGCTGCCCCAAAGTGCACAGCTTATGGCGGCGAGCGCCACGACCACGAGCGGCCGCGAGAGAGCGGAACTATCACGCATGGGCATGCTCGCTTGAAAGCTGTCCATAGCAATTGCGCCCGGAAAACGCAAGATGAGGCAACGGTTCGAGACGTGCGGATGGCGGGCATACCGGCGCATAGAGCGCATCCGCCAGCACAAATGACGCCTCTGCAAGCGCACGCTCAACCTCTTCCTCTCCGTCCACCCATAGGTCACCCGACACGCGCAGCTCTTGCGGGGCCTCCAGCGGGCAGATCACTCTCACGGGCACGCCCGACTCCCGTTCGAGCGCCGCCGCATAGGATCCTGCCGCCACGGGTTCTCCCACCACACAACAGCTTCCGTCAGCAGATGAGACCCGAGCATCTCGACAAGGCCACGAGTCGGTGCGCGACTCCTCAGAGTAGCACAGGGCAGCTGCGAGCTCATTCATGAAACCACCCACGGGAGTACCCACCACAAACGGCGTACCGAAACGCCGCCGCAAAGCCTTCGCCACAGGAAGCCCTACGGAAGACACCACCAGATTCACGCTGGCCTGAGCAGCACGACCCAGCTCATCCAATCCGTTTCCCATAGACCAGCAGGAGACCACATCGAATCCCGCGCCATGCGCGAAATCGTACAATCCCGCAACCGCATCCTTTTGAAAGAAATCGAGCGGAGTAGCTCCCAAGATGTTGAGCGTGTGCGGAACGGTCGTGTCGCCATCGCCGTTCACGAACCGCTCTGCCACCTCCACAAGCGCACGACCCGCGCCAACCGTGTAGTCGTGCATGCCATTTGTACGCACATAGAAGGTCGGAATACCCGTGCGACGCTCTATGATCTTGCAAATCGCTGTGAAGTCCGTGCCCGTGATGAACGGAATCGGCGAGTTGCACAGCGCAATGAAACGCGGATGCAGCTCAAGGGCGGCATCCACCACGTCGTCTATGAGTTTGTTGTCGTTGCCGAGGATGGCATCGCGCTCCACAAGCCCAGTGATGAAGATAAGACTGTCTTGGTCATACCAGCGCGTCTCGTCATGAGTGTTGTAGGTGGAGTTGCAGCCAGACGGATCGTGAATGACCACCATGCCGCCCAGCTCGTAGAGCGCAGAGCATGCCCCAGACACGTCTCCCGTATATACCGGAAGGATGCGGTTCGTTCGATTCATATGCTTCTCTCCCGCAGAAGGATCGCCATGCTTCATCACCCGTCTATAGTACTCGCTTCCTTGAGGAAGACTGTATGAAATAGTCGGCTTCGCTCGACAATTCTGCGTATATGATTCTTTAGACACCTATAACCGAGGAGGTGTCTCTATGGGACTCACGATCTCGTTTCTTTCCGCCCTCGACGCCATGAGAACCATACGGTCAAATGGTATAAGCGTCCAGGAAATGGACACGACACTCCTTACGCAACCCGTTCCTTGGGCCGGCAAACACTGGTCTATGAAAGAATTCGAGTCATCGAAGTGGCAATGGGGCATTCCCACCGCAGACGATCCTTTGCACGTTTTGGTACCGCAACTCACCGGGCGACCACGTATGGCCTATGTGAGGACCCATCTGACTCGGCAGAATCTGCCATCCAGATCTATTCTATGGGCTGATGAGTGCACGTCTATTGTGTGCCCAGAATTGCTGTTTCTGCAGATGGTGAGCGTATTCTCGTTTCCCGCGCTTGTGCTTTTGGGCTACGAGCTCTGTGGGAACTTCTCAAGGTCTGCTCTCGACCCGCTCAACGGGCATGTAGAGATGAATATCCCTGCGGCCACGAGCGTCGATCGCATCCGCGAATACATCTTGGCAAGCTCATATGGCCGAGGCGCCAGCGTGGCGTTGCGAGCACTTGATTGTGTTTCCGACCACGCTTTGAGTGCACCAGAGGCACTGCTTGCTGCGATGTATTCTATGCCGACCAACGAAGCTGGCTACGATATGGGGCCGATCACTTTGAACGAGAAAGTCCGAATCAATTGCAACGGCGACAGCGCACGAAAACAGCATCGCTATCCAGATATCACGCTTTCGTCAATACCAATAGGTATCAACTATGACGGTGAGGGCCACTTTGAACTTGATGGGCTGAAGGATTTGATTCGCCACGCCGAAAGCCTTGAAGGGGAGGAAAACGAGGCTGCGCGAGAGCTTGTAGTTCGCAAACTGGATAGCATTCGAGAAAAGATGCTTGACGACAACATGAGAAATCGTGAGCTTGCGGCTGCTGGCAGGATCGTAATGGTGGTGACTAAGGATGATCTGTATGGAAAGGGGAACTTGGACAACCTCACCCGCCAGATGCTTGACTGCGCACACAATGCATTTGGCCTCGACGTACAAAAACACGTCCGAATCCTAGACGACACTGATGCAGCTCGCGACCGAAACGAACTTCTGGAGTCTTTTTTGCCAGGGGGCAGACCGTTTGGCGCTGCGCACGGAAAGATGTAAGGAAAAAGATTTGTTGTATGTTATTACAATGTGGTAACAAGTTGTATGCTTATAGCTAAATGCGCACTTAGTTTTCTTTAAGCGTCCAAATCGTTACCACTTTGTATTTTATAAAGTGGTAACGATTTCCATCCTGAAAGAAAACTAAGTGCGCATTTAGCTGCTGGCATACAACTTGTTACCACTTTACAAGCACCTCATATAAAAATTCTTTGGACATATATGCCCAGTCCAAGAAAAAGCGAGCTTAGAAACGCTCACGGCCCTTCGGCTTGGAACGACGAAGAGCCGCGAGCGTACGCTGCCGTGCCGATCGCATCTAGAAACAGCTCACGCAGCCCCATCCTTTGCGTGGCACGAGGTCACGTGCATCCTTTTCGGTCTCCCACGCCTCCTGCATGAGACGTGCCATAGCTCGTATGCCTGCAAATCCCCATAGACCTCCGCCCTCTACCATATTTACGAAGTGCGACGTGCCCGTAAACCAAGCGGCCTTCTGCCCTACGGCCAAGACGTCGTACGATCGCTGGCGAGAGGCAATACGGAGCTCAGGCAAGACGATGGAGGAGATCTGCAGGTCAGGGGCATGCTCGTTCAGCCATCCGAGATCAGTCTCCTCCTCGGAGTTTACCCCATCCATATACACCTCTGCCACTCGCATCCCATGCTCGATCAAGAGTCGAGCCAAGCCTAAAGGCCGCGGATGCACACTCATATCTATCGCTATGGGCACATTGCCCAGTTCCTTTCGCAGTGATTCGAGTGCGTCTTCGCAACGCGCGATTTCTTCCTTGAATTCCGGCAGCGGGATGTCCAATGCCTCGTGAAGCGCGTGATACTGAGCCTCGATTTCTTCGTACGAGAACGTGGAAGGCAGATAGAGGTAGCGCCTCTTCAGACGTTTCGCGAGCTTGCTGATACCATAGCGCGCGTTGGAATACGTGGCGACGAGTGTCTCCGCACGCGCAAGGCCTTTAAACTCTTGATATGTATCACAATCCTGCAGCTCAACAAATCCGTAACCGCCCCGTCGCAACACATCGCGCAATTCACAATCCGCGTCCAGCGCGAAATCGCTTCCCAAACACGCCACCAGCTTCTCAGTGGCATTGCAAGGCGAGAGCGGATCGTACATCACCGCACGCAAGCGTTGGTCAGGACTAAGCCGTCGCTTCATGACGGGATCCATAAAGCCACGCACGAAGTCTATACCGGGAAACTCCCGCTCCAGCTCACGATAGACGCGCGACATGCTCACACCCAAAAAATGGTGCGTACATACGGGAAACACCATGGCGCACGGAGGCAAACCACCGCGAGTCTCCAACTTGCGCAGCACATCGACAATGCCCGCCAGCGTGATCTCCTCCACCGTGCCGCGCGTGATGTCCTCCTCCTTGAGCACCACGCATGAGAAGCGATCTGAAGCTCCCATCTCAGCCGCCGTTAGCACGACTCCTCGCATGCAATTGATTGCGCACACGTAGATCTGATGCGCTTCTGGAACGAGCATGCCTATGTGCACGATGTTCCACACACCATGCGCAGGCGGATTGAACTCCAGCTTTGAGGGAAAGAGCGGTGCGTCATCCGTCTCAGCCGCGCTCACCACCGAGGGTCCCAATCGCTTAAGCATGCTCGCCCTTTCTCACGTCTTAGCAAATCCTCGGCAGGAGCTCCCCACCCGGCTGGGGTAAAAGCGTCTGCGTACCAATCTCGGTGTTCATGACAACCCAGCCAGGACGTTCGTCCGTCACACGGCCTATGATGGCAGCGCCCTGCGAATGCGGAGCCGCACGCAAGGCCTCCACCAGCGCATCAGCCTCATCAGCCGGAGCTATGACCACAAGCCTCCCCTCGCAGGCAAGGTAGAGCGGCTCGAGCCCGAGCATCCTGCATACGCCACCCACGGCTGGGTCCACAGGAACCGCCGAAGCGTCGAGCGAGATGCCCACGCCGCTCTGTGCCGCAATCTCGTAGAGTACCGTACCCACACCGCCACGGGTGGCGTCGCGTATTACGTGGATGTCCTTGCTCACGCCAAGCATCGCTTCCACGCTCGACCACAACGGAGCACAGTCCGACGTCACGTCCGCCTCGATACCGAAGTCGTCGCGCGCAAGCAGAATCGTACAACCATGCCGTCCCACGTCACCCGTCACGATGATGGCATCTCCTGGCCGGGCGTTTGCCCCCGCCGGAGTCGCGCCATCCACGACCTCGCCCACGCCGGTAGTCGTGATAAACACCCCGTCAACTTGGCCTTTACCTGCCACTTTTGTGTCACCAGCGACCAGCGTCACGCCAGCCTCTGCGGCGGTGGCGGCCATGGCATCGGCAATGGCCTCAAGCTTTTCCAGCTCGAAGCCCTCCTCTATCACAAACGCGCAAGTGAGGTAGCGCGGCCGTGCGCCCATGCAGGCAAGGTCGTTCACTGTACCGCACACGCTCAGCTTCCCGATGTTTCCCCCTGGAAAAAACGACGGCGAGACGATGAACCCGTCCGTGGACATGGCAATCCTGCCCGCCGGTCGCGCCAGCACCGCCGCGTCATCGGCCGTAAGCAAAGGGCTCTCGAACCTCTTTGCAAATACCGTCTCGATAAGCTTCGCCGTCTGCTTCCCGCCAGCCCCCATGGCCAGTGTAACCTGTTTGCTCACAGCTGATCGCCTCCATACTGATAGTACGCCGAGCACGCTCCCTCGCCCGATACCATGCAAGCTCCCACGGGATGCTGCGGCGTGCATACCTTGCCAAACAAGGGACAATCCGATGGCTTGCAACGGCCCTGCAGCACCTCGCCACAGCGGCAGGCGGGATTGGGCCTGCCCTCTATACATGGCATATCAAACTTCTTGCGTGCGTCAACGCTCACATACTCGTCACGCAGCTGCAGCCCCGACTGCGGGATCACGCCCAAGCCGCGCCACTCGGCATCCACCGGCTCCATAACCTTTTCGATCAACGCCACCGCCGCCGGCGTGCCCTCAGGACGCACCACGCGTGGATAGGCGTTCACAAAGAAGGGCTTGCCCTCCTCCGATTTGTGCACGGCCACAGCCAGCGCGGTCACCAGCTCTTTCGCCGTAAAGCCCGCCAACACACCGCTCACGCCCTGCTTGACCAGCTCCTCACAAAGCCCCGTTCCCGTGATGGCATGCACATGGCCGGGATACAAAAACACGTCCGCACTCTCGCGCAACGCCGCATAGGCGTTCGGCATGGTCTTGTGTGCAGTAAGCAGGCTGAAGTTCTCCACGCCCTCCGCAAGCGCCCGGTCGGCCACCAGACACGCCGCCGGCACCGTCGTTTCAAACCCCACCGACAAGAACGTCACTTGCTCGTCCGCATGCCCCTTTGCATATGTCAGGGCGTCAAGTGGCGAGTAGACCACTTGTACACGGGCGCCAGCCGCGCGCGCATCCGCAAGATTCTTCTCCGTACCTGGCACACGCACCAGATCACCAAAGGTGGTGACGGTCACACCGTGCTCGGCCAGCCAGATTGCCTCGTCTATGAAGCCGACCGGCGTCACGCACACGGGACATCCCGGCCCCGAGATGAGATCCACCTGCGGGGGAAGCAGCTTGCGGATACCCAATCGAAAGATCTCGTG
>CACXZL010000100.1 GCA_902772085.1 uncultured Coriobacteriaceae bacterium
TTCACGTGTGCGCACGCATGCGTGGAACGGGGGCTTGCGTCCCGAAGCGATTTTTAAGAAAGGCACACTATGAAGACGCCACAGGACATCCTTACGGCACCTCATGAGCAGCTGGAGGCTATCCAGCTCGAGGGCATCAAGAAGACCGTCATCAACTGCTATGAGAACGTACCGTTTTATCATGAGCTCTTTGATGAGGCCGGCTTTGATCCGTATGCCGTGGAGACGCTTGAGGATGTACAGAAGGCACCTTTCACGACCAAGCAGGATTTGCGAGACAACTATCCATACGGGATGTTTGCCGTGCCCATGGAGGACGTGCGCGAGATTCATATGTCCAGTGGCACCACAGGCATCGCCACCGTTGGCGGCTACACCGAGCACGACCTTGACTTCTGGGGTGACTGCTTTGCCCGTGGTATCTGGTACGCCGACGGTGGTCCAAAAGACGTCGCGCACATATGCTATGGGTATGGCCTTTTCACCGGTGGCCTTGGTGCACATCATGGCAGCTTGAAGGCTGGCTGCACCACCATTCCCATGAGTGCGGGAAATACGGAGCGTCAGATACGCGTGTTGCGTGAGATGGGGTCCACCATCCTCATGTGCACGCCCAGCTATGCCATGCACATCGCCGACACTGCGATCGCTATGGGTATCGATCCAAAGAAGGACTTCCACCTGCGCGCGGGTATCCACGGTGCCGAGGCTTTCTCCGACAACTTCCGTCGCGAGCTCGAGAAGAAGCTCGACTACAAGGTTCTCGACGTGTACGGTCTCACGGAGACCATGGGGCCGGGCGTGGCCATCGAGTGCATGGAGCAAACCGGCCTCCATCTCGCCGAGGACCACTTCTATGCGGAGATCATCGATCCGGAGACGGGCGAGGTCTTGCCGGACGGCGAGTGGGGAGAGCTTGTGCTTACCACCGTGGACCGCGAGGCGACGCCGGTGGTGCGTTATCGCACGCGCGACATCACGCGTATCATTCCGGGCGAGTGCAAGTGCGGACGTACGCATCGGCGCATCGATCGCCTGCATGGACGTACCGACGACATGTTGATCATCCGTGGCGTCAACGTCTTCCCGAGCCAGATCGAAGACGTCATGAAGACGTTTGACCAGATTTCCAGTTGGTATCAGATTGAGCTCACCCGCAAGGGGCATCTGGACGTGGTCACGCTCAAGGTTGAGCCAAATCCCAACTTCGACTTCGACGAGGTGCGTGCCATCGAGCAGCTCCAACGCGACATCTCGTCGCGTCTGAAGAGCGCCCTTTCCGTGGGCATTCGCGTGCGCATCGTGGAGCCGCGTTCCATTCCGCGCTCGGAGGGCAAGGCCGTTCGCGTCATAGACAACAGGGGAGATGATCAATGATGCTTGATCAGGTGACGGTTTTTTTGGAAAACGACAAGGGTCGCCTTTCTGCACTCACCCGCGTGCTTTCCGATGCCGATATAAATATGTATGCGCTTACCATTGCCGAAACCAGTGACTACGGTCTCGTACGCATCGTGTGCAACAAGCCCGAGGCGGCCGTGAAGGCTTTGCGCGCTGCCGACATGCGTGCGAGCGTGACCGAGGTGGTGGCTGTGACCGTTCCCAACCGCCCAGGTGGACTGGCCGAGCTTCTGCAGAAGTTCGAAGAGCTTGACCTCAATATAGACTATGGTTACTGCTTCTCCGTTGCGGGGGAGGAGGCGGTGGACGTGCTCAAGGTGAGCGATGCAAAGCGCGCGTCAGAAGCGCTTGCAGCCGCTGGCTACCGTCTCGTGACCTCAGAGGACTTATAGCAGGCGAACCATAGGGAGGGTTCTGAAAGAAAAGCCATGCCGACTCAGGAGGGCACACAGAAGGGCGAGGCCTTTTTGTGTGCCCTTCCGCCTTTCCATGGGGCGGCGTCTATTTGTCGCTTTCTTCGGTAATTTTATGGGTAGTTAATCGAAGGCGTCAAGCATCTTTGTGAGCAAGGCCTTAAGTTGCAAGGCGTCTTGGGGGTCCATGCGGATGCAGCTGCCGATTCCCTTGGGAACCTCCAATGCCTTCTCGCGCAAGTCGCGACCTTCTTGCGTGAGCGAGATGATGACGGATCGCTCGTCTTCCTTCGAACGTTGCCGCATGATGTAACCATGCGATTCGAGTCGCTTGAGCAGCGGGGTCAGCGTGGCGGAATCCAGATAGAGTCTCTTGCCGAGCTCCTTCACGGAAACGCTGTCCTTCTCCCAGAGCGCCATCATGGTGACGTATTGCGTATACGTGAGTCCAAGCGGGTCGAGGAAAGGCTTATACCGGCGAGTCACTTCTTTGGACGCGGCATAGAGTGGAAAGCAGAGCTGGTTGTCCAGCGCAAGAGGGTTGAATGCCATGATACTCCTTACTGATACAAACAATCGTGCGCTATTGTATCAGGAATTCAGCTCCTTGGTCAAAGTGATGTGCCAACCAAAGGATAAACATTTGCGTGACGAATTACAGTTGGCACACAGTGTTGCAAAGAACGCTTGCTTTTGGTCTTTCTCATAGCCGCGCGATGCCAATCATGCGCTAAGATGGCCATGCCCTATACATAGAGGAAAGGTACGCGCAAGCTTGAATACTGAATCAGGATTGTCGATAGATGACGCGCGGTCTGTACTGCGTGAAAGGTTTGGGTACGACGAATTCCGTCCCGGTCAGCAGGCGATCATAGAGGCCATACTTGATGGCCGCGATTCTCTTGCCGTGATGCCCACCGGTGCGGGCAAGTCCATATGCTATCAAATCCCCGCGGTGCTGCTGGACGGTCTCACGCTGGTAGTCTCTCCACTCATCTCCCTGATGGACGATCAGGTGCGGTCGTTGCGGGAAGTGGGCATACGAGGCTCGTACTTCAACTCTACACTGAAGCCACATGTACGGCCTGAGGTGCTGAGACGTGCGCGCGAAGGATGGTATGACCTCATGTACGTGGCGCCTGAACGCCTATCGGATCCGCTCTTTCGCGAGTTTGCGGCGGAGGCGCACGTTCCCCTGCTTGCCGTGGATGAGGCGCACTGCGTGAGCCAATGGGGCCAGGACTTCAGACCAGCCTACAAACAGATCGCCGACTTTGTGTCCATCATGCCTGAGCGCCCGGTCGTCTGCGCCCTTACCGCAACGGCAACCCGTCGGGTTCGGTACGACATCACTGACCTGTTGTGCCTCGACGATCCCCTCGTGCGCGTGAGCGGCTTCGACCGGCCAAACCTCTGTTTGGCGACACACGAGCTCACTCCTGCTCAGCGAGTGCGTTGGATTAAGTCATACCTCAGCCGTCACCGTGGTGACTCGGGAATCATCTACGCCATGACGCGCAAGCGCGTAGACGACCTTGCGGATGTCTTGGACCAGGAGGGCTTCTCGATTGCCGCGTATCATGCGGGCTATCAGAATGATGACCGCAGCGCCGCACAAGAGCGCTTTGCAAAGGACGACGTACAGGTGATGGTGGCTACCAATGCCTTTGGTATGGGTATCGATAAGTCAAACGTGCGCTTTGTGATAAACGACGGTATGCCCCTATCGTTGGAAGAGTATTATCAGGAAGCTGGTCGTGCCGGACGTGATGGCGAGATGGCAGAGTGCCACCTGCTCTGGAGCAAGGGCGACATCCGCACCGCCCACTTCCTCATAGACCGGACGGAGTTTCCACCTGAGCTTTCCTTAGCCCAACGTGACGAGCTGCTACAAAACCGCAATCGGCTTCTTGGCGCCATGATAGGCTATGCCATGAGCACAAGCTGCTTGCGTAGACGGATTCTGAGCTACTTCGGGCAGAGCCTCAACGACGTGGGCGAGAGCTGCTCCACCTGTTCCGTGTGCGGTTGGGAGGAGCCACGCACGCATATGACGATGGCGGCATATGACCCGCTGGAAGATGAAAGGCCTTTCTCGACGACAAAAGAGGGTGGGCAAAGGCTCGCTCACGTTCACGTGGCGCCAGAGCTGGTCACCGAGGAGGACGAGGCGCTTTTCCAGAGGCTTCGCGCGCTGCGAAAGAGCCTGGCGGATGAGGCCGGGATGCCTCCCTACATCGTATTCAACGACAAGACCCTGCGCGAGATGGTGCGCTTACGGCCGCAAAACGAAGAGGAGCTGCTTCGGGTGTCGGGCGTTGGCCAAACCAAGCTTGAGCGGTATGGCGCGGCCTTCCTGGAGGAGCTGGCACGGTGAGACATGCACCGAAGAGGCTTATATACAATCGATGTATCAAAAACGGTAATATCCCAGTTGGGTTATTTTGGCTGCGAATCGATTGTATGATAATCGAGTGCGTTGGTGGCTTCAGTAAACTCTTGATAGGTGTCACCTAGGGCGTGGCTGACGGAGTTTCTGTAATATGTCATCCTCGCGTCTTGACTGGCTAGGTATGGCATAATGAGTGTTTCTGCAAGTGTATAGAGGAGTTTTTATGCCACATATCATGCCTACGTACTTTCCTCCCGACTTCACACAGCCTCTCTTTGAGAGTGCGCCGGACGCTCGTACGGATATTGTGCAGATGGAGGGGGTCGCTCCTCGGAACTACCACAGCACCTCTATGTTTCCCGAGTACTTCAAGGTCGACGGCATGTGGCACCTTGCGCAGGAAAGCCGCATGGACTCTTCCGTGGTGATTCGTCCTGACGGAACGCTTGCCGTAGTGGAAAACCGCAATCTGCATCAAGGCGACCGGGTGATTCTTGGCCGCACAGAGGATGGCTCTGAGGGCATATATGTGCATACGGATGGGTTCGTGGACCCGTCTTCCAAGCGTGCGGCCGACAAGTTCGTGTTTCGCCAGGGCCGTAGCCGCGAGACGGCGTATGCTCGTGATTACGATCGGCTCTTTGAGCTGTTGCGGTATGAGCGAGAGCACGGCAAGGTGGTATGGGTCATGGGACCGGCCTTTGCCTTCGATCACGATGCGCGTCGCGCAATGCAGCGTATGGTGGAGACCGGCTATGTGGATGCGGTGATGGCGGGCAATGCCTTGGCGACCCATGATCTGGAAGCCGGCATGCTGCATACTGCCCTCGGCCAGGACATCTACACGCAGGAATCGGTGCGCAACGGGCACTACAACCATCTGGACGTGATCAACGAGGTAAGGCGTAGCGGCTCCATTTCGCAGTTTGTGGAGGATCATCACATCAAAGACGGTATCATGTACAGCTTGGTAAAGAACAATGTGCCCTTCGTACTCACCGGATCCATTCGCGATGACGGGCCCTTGCCTGAGGTTATAGGGGATGCGTATGAGGGGCAAAGTGCGATGCGCGAAGTGGTGAGCGACGCCACCACGGTAATCTGCCTAGCCACCATGTTGCATACCATTGCCACGGGAAACATGGTTCCGTCTTTCCGCGTGCTGTCGGACGGCACCGTCCGACCCGTATACTTCTACGCAGTGGACGCGGACGAGTTTGTGGTAAACAAACTCCTCGACCGGGGAAGCCTTTCCGCCACGACTGTGGTCACCAATGTGCAGGACTTCATCACGATCGTATCACGCGGCCTCGGTGTATGGTGACATGTACGCGGCGTCCCTTTACGTTTGATTGAGAGCCTTGCTGCATCGACTCGGCCACTTATCCCGAATCAGATAAGGAAAGGATCACGTGCTACGTGCGCTTATCGTAGAGCGCACACGAAAGGCGCATGAAAGAGACGGCTCTTCGTATGCCATCACGGCTCTTGGGTATTATGATATGTAAAACAGCGAAGATAACTATATAAGTAGTGGAGGGAGTGAAATGAAGCGATCGCTTAAGATGGTGCTGTGCATTTGCGTGGCCTTGCTCTGCATCGTGGGCTTGTTCCTCGGATCCCGTGCCTTACCTGTCATGCAGGCCGAAAAGCATGGAGTGCCGTCATCCACGCTCGAAAAGGTGAAGTCCAAAGATGGTGATACGCAGCGAACGGATTATGTAGACAGCAACGGTGTCTTGACCTATGCCAGCGACAAAGGCTACGCCACCATTATAAGTACCACAAGCGGAAACACGATACGCGATGAGTACTTTGACGAGCAGGGGAAGCCAGCCGTGCAGGCACACGGTCACTACGGTTTGCTGAAGGAGCACAACGATCACGGACAAGTCCATCGCGTTACGTATCTTGACGTGCAGGGGAATCCAATCGTTGTCGATAAGGGGTATGCCACATATGAGCGAACGTATGATGAATTCGGGCGACTGCATATGGAGCGCTATTATGACGCAAACGGCAAGCCCGCAAAGTCAAGAGGGTCTGGGTACGGTTTTATCAACGGATATGACGTGGATGGGAACGAGGCCGCAGTCCTGTACCTAAATGAGGACGGTGGGCTGGGCGAAGCGGTAGATGGCTACGCAATGCAAACAAGGACCTTCATAAAAAGCGACGATGCGAGAGACGGCCTGGTAGAGTACGAGTTCTATTGGGATGTGCATGGGGATAGCGCGCGACGCATAGCCGGCTATTCTGGCATATACAAAGAATACGACGAGCAGGGAAACAATACGCTGGTCACGTATCTAGGATCCGATGGCAAACCCGTCATGACGACGAACGGGTATGCTACCGTTCGCAAGACCTACGAAAACGGGACGTTGCAAACGGACACGTTCTTTGATACCCAGGGAAATCCCGTTGCGCTTGTGGATGGCCAGTACGG
>CACXZL010000101.1 GCA_902772085.1 uncultured Coriobacteriaceae bacterium
AGTCATGTCCTTTGCGGCATCGACGGCGTCCGAGCCCAGGAGATCAGCGCAGAGTTCTGCCACATAGCGGGCACGCTTCGCGCGCTTGCGCACGTCGTGCGTGTGCTCCTCGTCCGCGAGGTCTAGGGCGTCGAGCTCTGCCCTCACGGACTCGACCATGCCGTCGTACCTTGCACGCACCGCGCTCTGATCCAGGGCGTGCGTGGCGTAGCGCTTCTTCCACTCGACGTTCTTTGCGAGTGACATGGCCCGCCGGAACGACCTTGCAAGCGGCTTGGATGCGAGTGCGTCGAGGACCTTAGCTCGCTCCGTGGCGGCCGCATCCGCGCAGAGCGCGACGAGCTCCGGGGAGGAGCCCTGGTCGGCTCGCACCTGCCCCTCAAAGACGTCGAGCTCGCGCAGGAGCGAGGTGTGCCCTACGATACGCTTGAGGATCGCTTGGGTCTCGGCGTTTTGCTTCGAGCGCTGCCACGGCTTCACGAACGCCACGAGGCTTCGCAGCCTGCGGATGTGCGTGCGTAGGTGGTGGTTCGTCTCGATGTCGTCAGGGTCGGCGAAGAATGCCTCGCGGTGCCCTTGGACGGCATATGCGGTCTTTGCGAGCGTGCGTTGGAGCTGGCGTTGTATGAGCAGCCCATCTTCGTCGTGCCGCTTATCGGCGTAATCTTTCTTCACGGCAACCCCCTTTGCGTTCCGGTGAAAAACGGTGACCATAACAAGGCCATGGTATCACGCGGCGAGCGGCAGAAAGAACACGATGGCGCCATCGGTCCCGTACGCTCGATGTGCAGTGGGAGCGTATGGTGGCCAGTAAAGAACGCGGGGACCGTACCGGTGGCCAAAAGGCTATGGGCGGGCCGTACCGGTGGCCAAAAGGCTATGGGCGGGCCGTACCGGTGCCCGACCCGCAGACGGCGACTCAAGAAGCGAGAGCGGAGCCGCTTGCTGGATGGCGCAGGGGCGGGAGGGCGCGCACTGTGACAGCCGATGGGTGCTTGAACGTAAAAAACCGACACTGTCACTTGACAAGACAAACAAATACTCAAGAAAATACGACGCATACTGTATTGGTAGTCCAGAGGACGGAGAGTCCCATGCCTGCATCAAATAAACGCACCCAACTTGCAGAACGCACCCTGACGCGCCGGAACTTCTTCCGCATGGCCGTGGGCTCGTTTGCCACGCTGCCCACGGTGGCGGGCGGCTTTCTGGTGGAGACGCCGGCCGCCTACGCCGCCGAATCCGAGGGGTATACCCAGCAAAGGGACGGCGGGCCGGTGGATGACACCGTCACCAAGATCGTCGTCGTGGAGGGATACCAGCTTGGCGTCAACGTGGTGGACACCGCCACGGGAGGGCATGATCCCGTGCCCCATGCCCACGTCCACGTCACCTCCCGCTACAACGGCAAGGAGGTCGACGGCTTCACGGGCGACGACGGCATCGTCACGTTCGACATCAGCGACCTGGCCGAGGACCTCGAAGGCGTCGGGGCGAAGAACCTCAGCACCTACGCCTTCAACGGGACCATCACCGTGGACTGCCCCGGTTACCGCGAGTTCGAGATGGCCCTCACCCGTCTTGTGGGAGGCGGCGGCGTCACGGTGTCCACGCGCAACCTGTCCGAAGGCGCGGGCGATCCCTATCCGCGCACGGTCTCCTTCAACGAATGGGACGTGCTCTACGACATGGACAACGAGTTCCTCACCACCACGGCAAACGACGCCGACCAAAACCTGAGCCTCGAGTTCCGCCAGATGCCCGTCGGCGCGGCGACCGTCCTGCTCAAGGATCGCGCCTCGGGCGAGACGCTCATGACCACCACCTCGAACGTAGGCGCGGACGGCATCCTCAACGCATCCTTCGTGGGAAAGCACCTGCAAGCCGGCACTCAGGAAGCCCTGCCCGAGAAGTGTCAGTTTGACGTCGAGGTGGTGCAGGGCGAGAGCCACATCCTCTGCCCCATCAAGCTGGCGGTAAAGCAGGGCGTGACACACGACGAGATACGGTCGGGCAAGTACGAGGCCAAGCCCATCGACACGTCGCTCACGAGCACGACGGTGGCGCACCTCAAGTGGCCGAGCGGCGTGCCGCTCGTGGGCGGTCGCGAGATCAAGGGCTTTGGCCCCAACTTCTACGTGAACGCGTACCTGAACCCCCTCGGATACTTCCAGCTGACGATAAAGACCCCCTCGATGGGCTATGTGAGAGATACCGGTCACGAGGCGACCGACAAGGGCCAGGGATGGCAGATTCAACCCTGCAAGTTCCCCAACCAATGGTGGGCCTCGGGCATAAAGGAGATGAAAGAGGGCCTGAGCCGCGCCAAGGAGGGAGCTGAAAACGGGATGGAGACGCTTCCGGGCCGGATGACCGCCGGGAGCTTCATGCCCATCGAGACGTTCGCCTCGCTCAAGGTGTCGGTCAACCTGCAGCTGTGTGCCATCGCGAAATGGAGCGACGAGACAAGGATCTTTCAGGGCATGGCCGCGGGTCAGGTGTTTGTGGCCATCATCACCTGCGTGTCGGCGAACTTCTGGCTGGGATGCATCCCCGTCCTCATCTCCTTCGACTTCAACTGGACGTCGATCATCTCCCTGAGTGCGGGCTTCTACACGGCCCCCGACGCGTATGGGGACCCACAGGAGCTCATCCTCGCCATGGACAAGTGGCAGTGGGACTACAGCAACACGGGCTTCACCTTCACCTTCAACCTGATTCCGAGCCTTTCGGTCGGCGTGGGCGTCCGCGGGGTCGGGTCGGTCTCCGTGAGGGGCACCTTCCAGCTGACGGTCAGCTTCGGCCTCACCTACAAGGGCAGCATGAGCTCGGACACCTACGAGCTGCCCCATGTCGTCGCCGGCTATGCCGCGCAGATCGCCATCGTGATCAGCATGTTCTTCTTTAGCACGACCTTCCCCCTCAAGCAGTGGAAGTACCGCACCTTCTGCGACAACTGGGAGGAGAACGAGCAGAAGAAGGGCGGTCTCAAGGCCGCGGCTGACGAGGCCGAGGGCGATTGGAGAAGGTCGGCCGAGGACCTGAGCCTGGAAGAGATTGTAGGAAAGCTCAAGATCATGGACGACGCGACGCTGAAGCGCACGTCGGAGTTCGACGGTACCACCGCCCTCGCCGACGAGATCGAGGTGGAGCCCTTCGACTGGGAGAAGGTCCGAAAGGAGGACCGCGTGGCGACGCTCGACAACGGGCGTAAGATCACGTACAAGGTCTACAGCATGAAGACGGAGGACCTGGAACCGCAGGGTGCCTTCGCGGGACAGACAGATGCAGAGGGCGTTGCGGAGCAGGAGGTCTATGCGCCGCGCTATCCGTCCTCCGTTCGGTTCGAGCCGGCGACACGTGCCACGGAGCTGGCGGCCATGGCCGAGGGGAACGAAGAGGAGCTTCCGCTCTCGGCGACGCCCAAGGCGGTCGACGTGAGCAAGCACGGGGGAATCGTCCTCGATCCTGCGACCGACACGATCATCGCCGGCGGCGTCTTTGGCGACCCGCGCATAAAGATCGCCACGCTCAACACAAGCGTCGGCGGCACGAACCTGCGCGTCACCTGCACGTTCCGCATCGGTGTCGTGACCATCGACGGCCAGCGCCGCAGTCGCGTCATCATGACGATAATCGACGCCAGCGGCGGGGACGGGGCCTCGGATGACGCCGCCAAGCGCTACATCGGCACCAGCAAGCCGCTCGACTTCGAGTTCATGGACCTCAAGGGCGTACGGCATGCCAATCTGTACGACTACGAGTTCGACATCGTGTTCACCACGATTCAGGCCAGCAGCGGCACCATCGACATGGTCCACCTCGTCGTGGTGTCCGGCCTGCGCGAGCACGCCGACGAGACGAGCATCGTGGACGCCTCCACGGACCTCGTGTTCTCTTACGTGAACTTCCGTGCGGCGGATGCGTTTGGAAACACCAACTATCTCGTGAAGTCGGTCTCTGCGTTGACGGTCCTGGGCGACGGGAACTACGACGACAAGTACCATTGCGTCTCAAACGTGAGGATCGGCACCGACGGCACGGAGGAGAGCTGGCACCTGCTCATCGGCATGCTCGACCGCAGTTCCGACGTGGTCGAGGCGGTGCTCACGGACAACTACGGAGACGGAACGAACGGCACGGTCAAGACGAGCGTCGTCTTCGCGATTCTCGACCAGCGCGCGGAGGAGTGGCTCGTTCCCGAGCGCAGCAACGTTGAGGACGCGATGGCCATCGCGTCGATCGAGAGCGGCACGATCCTGAGCATGACCATCTCGCCGAAGATGGCCATCCTGAAGACGCCCAAAGACGACGCGATGGTGGATGCCTACACCGTCACGCTCACCTCGACGGAGGAGACCTTCTTCTTCGTGGTGCAGCTCGACGAGGAAGACGCCGTGTTCACGAGCATCAAGATGGCGCCGATGCTCGAGTCGGGCATGCGGCTGGTGCCGTGGCCGCAGGAGAACTGCTTCCTCACGACCTATCCGACCGAGGACTACCTCCAGGAGCTCACCGAGAGCGGGGATTGGAAGAATCCCGACAACTGGGACCGCAGCAGGTGGGCGCTCCAGAAGGCCTGGTGGGAGGAGGAGCTCGACAATCCGGCCAACGACAAGTCCGGCACGCCCATCCTGCACTTCTCGCAGATAGGTCCGGAAAACTTCAACATCGACACCTTCGGCATCAACAGCAGTGGCACCTTCATCTTCTGGCCCCAGGGACGCGAGGGCAACGAAGGTCGCATCTATGACGACAGCGGAAACTACAAGCCGGTCGACGAGGGTGACACCCACCTCTACCAGCTGATGGGCGCGCGCATCTACGGGAACCACTTCTCCGATCCCTTCGTGGTGGCCGAGGTCGAGCATCACATGTCCGACCTGGTGGTCGTCGCGTCACGCGACAGGCTGTCGCCGCTCGAGGTGTTGAGCGTGGAGCAGGTGCAGTCTGGCACCGACGGCGAGGGCAATCCGCTCTACCTGCATCACGAGGCGAACGTGTGGTACACCGCCGTACCGCACGTGGTCTGCGCCACGGTGGTGGACTGCTACGCGCCGGTGCCCTTCGTTTCTGCAGGCGGCACGCTCGCGTTCAACGTCACGATCAGGAACGACGGCAACTGCTTCATCAAGGGCTGCACGCTGCAGCTCTGCCTGCATGGCACGACGGTCGACGAGAACGGCAAGACCGTCGCCACCGCGTCTGCCGAGCGCGTCGAGGGCAGCGTGGCAAGGCTGGAGATCGGGCAGGAGACCTTGTTGGAGTCACACTTCAATCCCAGAAGCAGCGAGACGGGCGAGCTTGAGAACGTCGAGGTCGACTTCACGCTCGCGCCGGGCAAGCGCTCGATGTACGAGGTCCGGATACCCATTCCCAAGGACTGGGAGGCCGGCGACAAGTTCGTGTCGCTCGTGGCCTCGGTGGACAAGAACACCGACGTCGCCGAAGGCGGCAGCCTCTCCGCGCTGGCCGAGGGCGACGAGGAGATCGTCTACCAGGAGTTTGGCGTCGAACCGGGTGCCTATCGACCCTACGTCCAGCGTTCGACCCCCGACGTCGACAAGAACCGCACGCACATGGACGTGATCACCGTCGACAGCAAGACCACGATGGCCAGCAACTTGTCCGACGCGCCGCTGACGTATTGGTCCAGCGGCAGTGGGTATAATCCGTATCAGCAGGGACGGGGTGGCTCATCGGGTGGCATGACGAGCGGATCGTCAGGCACCACGGGCTCCCGCAGCGCGGTTCCGAGAACGGGAGACCCATTCACGGGAGTCGCCGCGGGCATAGCCGCCGTGGGCATGGCCTTGACGGCCTATGGCGCCCGTCGCGCGCGGAACGACAAGAACGACAAGAACGACGATTCATCCGAGGACGCGTAGCGCAAGGGACCACACCCTGATGCGTTTACGCATGAGAGGAGAAGGACATGAGGCCAAAGACGCAGCGTATGGGGGCGGTGGCTGTGGTCCTGCTCCTCTCCCTCGTGTGTGCGCTCATCTGCGGCACGTATGCGCCCGTTCGTGCGCAAGAGGGGGGCGGCGCCACCGGATCGTCTGGCGAACTCGGGGCCGAAACCACTGGGGACCTCGGGGCCGGATCGCCTGGCGACCTCGGGGCCGTGGTCGAGATCCCGCACCGAGCCCCGACGGAGGACCCGTTCTTGTTGGTCGCCCAGGCCGAGAACTCGGCCGAGGTGTCCGTCAGCACCGAGGAGGAGCTTCGGCAAGCCGTGAAGGCGGCGACCAAGGACGCCACCATCGTCCTCGGCAGCGACATCGCACTCGCGAGTTCCAGCCAGCTGTATGTGACGCGTGGTCAAGCGTTCACCCTGAACCTCCACGGCCACACCCTTTCCCGGGCGCCAGGGTCGGGCAATTCTCGGATAATCAGCATCGATGCCGACGCGACCCTCAGCATCGTGGACTTGCCCCAAGGCGGTCATGGGACCATCTCGGGAGGACGGTCGTACAACGACGGCGGGGCCATATCAAACAACGGCACGCTCGTCATGTACGGCGGTACGATTACGGGAAGCAGCGCCGTTCGGAACGGCGGGGCCGTCGCAAACTATGGGTCTGCCAGCTTCAAGCAGACGGGGTGGCGGCATCTACAACGCCGGGTATGCGACGCTCTTGTTTGACGGCGGCTCCCTGTCGAACAACACGGCCACGGAAGGCGGCGGTGGCCTCTACAACTGGCGCGATGGGAATTCCATTGGGTCCTGCGTGTTCTCTTCCTGCGTGATCTCCCAGAACAAGGTGACCAATGGCGACGGTGGCGGGATATACGACCTCGCGCAGGGCAACGTGGGCAACAACTTCACGATCTCGTTTGCCAGCGTGCGCCTCATCGGAAACACCGCCTCCGGGCGGGGCGGCGGCGTCTACGCCCGTTTCGAGGCGGACGACTCCAAGCTGACGCCGACATCGCCTCTCACGATCGACGGCGGCACCATGGTTCAGGGCAACGTCGCAGGCGCAGAGGGCGGCGGCATCTACATAGGCCCTTCGTACAGGGCGGCGATCACGAACGCGACGATCAAGAAGAACAAGACCGGCGCGAATGGCGGCGGCATATACGTCGACGGTTCGGACGCGGGCAACCTGTCGATGGAGAACTACGTCTTTGTCAAGGATAACGAACTCGAGACGGGCTCCGAAGAGGGCGACAAGCCAAACAACCTCTACTTCGGATCGCCGGAGAACTTCATCGCGGTGACGGGGCCTTTCGGCAGGTCCGCGAACGTCGTCGTCACCCTTGATCCCACTACGTTGTACAGAACGGTCACGATGGGCTACGCGGAGAACGCAAAGATCACGGACGCCAGCGGCAACGAGGTCGAGGCACGAGACCCCAGCGGCATCTTCCACGGCGACGGGGACCATGTTGCGCTGCTCAGAGACGACGAGGTGAAAGTCGTCACGAGGGTCCACTATATGGATTTGTTGGGCGATACGAG
>CACXZL010000102.1 GCA_902772085.1 uncultured Coriobacteriaceae bacterium
TCTGCGGGCAGAAGCCTGGGCCGACCGTGCTCATTACCGCAGGCATCCACAATGCGGAATACGTCGGCATCCAGGCCGCCATCGAGCTCTCCAAGGAACTCGACGTCTCGGCGCTGCACGGCAGCGTGGTCATCGTCCCGCTGGCCAACCGCTCGGGCTTTGAAAACCGCACTATGTCCCGCGTCTTCGAGGACGGCAAGAACCTCAACCGCGTCTTCCCAGGCGACCGGGACGGCAGCGAGGCGGAGCGCCTGGCACACATGCTCTTTGAGGTTTTTATCAAGAATGTGGACGCCTACATCGACCTCCACTGCGGCGACGGCTACGAGACGCTGATTCCATTCTGCTATTATCTGGGTGACACGCCCGCCGAGGAGACGTACTCCAGATCCTGCATGTTGACCTCTATCCCTGTGTACGACCGCGGGTCAATGCTCTTGTATAGTTCCAAGAACTCAGGCGCCGTGAGCGTGTCCAGCCGTCCCGCCACCACGAACCGTAGAAGTGACCCCTCGACGACAGCATCGGCCGAGAACGACTTGCCATGGTACTCGCGCGGCTGCCCCGCCTTGGCGACCGACAGCTCCCAGAGAAACACCTCCCTGAAAACCTCGCGCACGCTCTCCTCGCGCTCGGGCGCCGCACGCAGGGAACCAAAGTGATCGGGCAGGTAGTCGTACGCAGGCACCAGCCGCAGCTCAAAGCCCATGTCTTTTACGAACGCCTTCACCTTCTCGTCATCATCGTCGAAGAAGACGTTGTTTCCGATTTCGAAGTCCGCCGTCTTTCCTGCTGCGCTTGCGGTGACTGCTTTGTACAGTCCGACCAGTTGCGTATCGTTCCCGAGAGCCGCCGCAGCAAGGCTCTCGTCGCACTTGCTCATGGCGCGATCCGCAATGGCCCAGCTGCCGCCATGCTCCTCGAGGATGCGGTGGATGTTTGAAAAGACCTCCTCGAGCTCCGGCTGGGTGAAGTACATGAGGAGCCCCTCCGTCGTAATGAGAAGGTCGCCAGAGACGTCTCTCGTCGCCTCTCGCAAGGAATCATAGTTGGTCGCGTCAACGCCATGATAGCGAACGTCTGCGTCGAGATTGCCGCCCTGCTCGTCTATGACGTTGCTCGTGGCGGGACCGATGACGTCGACGACGGCAGGAAGGTCGAGTCCGAGATACCTCCTCCCCTGTCGGTTCATGCGCACGCCGCGAGACATATAGCCGCAGGGAAGGTCCACGATTTGTCGATCAGCTCGTGCGTCTATGAGATTGTTTGTCATCTGGTATCGGGACTCGATGACTACCATGTATGCCGGCGCCAACCGCTTGACCTGCTCCACAAGCTCGGGCGGCACTTTGACGCTGTCCGTATGCTCTCCGAAGGACTCGAAGCCCATTTCCTCCATAAGCCGCTTCGAGTCTTCGTCTCCGGAAGCGGCATCCAACTGGACACAGGACTTCGCTGTTTTGAACACGGGATTCACGATCTCTCTGAGTTCCTGTACATCGTTCATGACTAATCTCCATTCTCGATTCGCATGTCTAAGCAGGACATCACTATTTCGCGAAAAAGAATTATACGCATTGAGTCACAAAGCACGCGACCACATCAGAAATGCCACGAATTAACCTCATCCTGCCAAGTGGCCACAACGGTAAAAAGTGCAGATTAATCAGCATCGGAGATAGCGTTGGGGCCATTCAAAGCAAACACCTGCAATTTATGCTCGTTTATAAGATTGTTAATTTGTATTGATGAAGTCTCTTGCCATGCGGGTGCATGCGCGGTCAAGCGTGTCGGAATTATGCTCGCGCAGCTTGACGCTACCAAGATACTTCTCAATACACCTTATATCGACCTCGCTGTGCTGTATCGTCAGGGCGAACGTCTTTCCTTGGATACGCCTTGCATCGTGCCAGATCTATGAAACGGGGCGTTATGACTCGTTTTTCCATGAATTGACAGTGGTGTTGACCTGCGGTTTTGTTTGTTACACTATACTTATGAATAGGCTATATGCGAACGCAGCCCTCTGGCTCATCACGCGGAAGTCGGAGGTTCAAATCCTGCCCTGTGATCCAATTTCCACAGTCCCTACGGATTTGTTAATATATCTGCCGTTGGAGGAGTGTTCATGACCTTGCAAAACAAGCTGGGGATAGCTGATCCGGTCGAGCTTGCCCACGAGGAGGAGCGCGTCTCAAAGGCAGCGGCGCTCGAGATGTACCGGGACGGCACGCTCGACGCCATGAGGCCCGGCAGTCTCGCCGCGCTCGCCGCGATTCATGAGCGACTCTTCGGCGAGATATACGACTTCGCCGGCAAAATCCGCACCGTCAACCTGGCCAAGGGCAGCTTCCGCTTCGCGTCGGCGCTTTACCTCGGCTCAGCAATTCGTGCCGTGGAGGCAATGCCACAAGAGACGTTCGACCAGATCGTAGAGAAGTACGTAGAGATGAACGTCGCCCATCCCTTCCGCGAGGGAAACGGCCGTAGCGGTCGCATCTGGCTGGACCACATGTTTCGAGTCGAGCTGGGAAGGACCGTGGACTGGTCGGCGATCCCGCGCGAGGACTACCTCTTCGCCATGGAGCGCAGCCCTGTGCGCGACACGGAGATCAAGGCGCTCCTCGCCGGCGCCCTCTCTGACGAGCTCGACGACGTGACGCTGCTCGCCCGCGGCATCGACGCCAGCTACGCGTACGAGGGCTACGCGGCGTACCGCACAGAGGAACTGTAGGCGGCGCGGTCCTTGGACGGGCCCCTCGTATGCGCAGCCCTCGATCTTCCATCTGCGTGGCCAATCATCCCTCGCGGGCCTTGATGCCGGCGCAACGGCTTTCGGGGCGTCAACGTAACGTGCATACGTCCGAAATTACATACAGCCGATTGCATGCAGCCTGCGGCCAACAGGGATTGATCAATGGTCACCGAGGTGCCTATCGGAAACTCCATAGTCGACTTCCTCATCATCAACGTCATGGCCGATCGTCTATAAAGACCGACCTCAACAGCCTGGCCAGGCTCGACACGCAGCTCACAGATCACTATCGGACCTTCGATTTGATACGCCATCACGAGGATAAGACACGGTTATTCCTCAATACTTTGCTCGTACACACCCACACATGTATGATGTCATTGTCACTTTGTTCCCTACGCAAGTATGCCATGGAGATACCAGATGTCCGAGATGCATAAGAAGCTGGAGCGTTGGGCCGAGAAGCTGCTCGACACTGGCAAGCGAAACAACCTCATCAACTTCCACGACGCGAAGTCATCGTCCGCGGAGATCGTCTCCCCCACTCCCGAGGACGTCTTCGGCAGGTGCGCGGTCGGCAACGTGTTTCAGGTCTTCGACCCGAAGCTCGAAGCTGACGAGGACGACGACCTGGCGTCGGAGGAAAACAAGGGCGCGCAGAAGTCGAGGCCGCAGAGTCGCGACGAGTACGTCCGCCGCTTCTCGGGCAGTCTCGCCAAAGGCAGCCAGGTGCTGGTATACTCCCAAACCCCCAACCCCATCACCACCGTGCGAAACATCGCAAAGAGGGCCAGGCAGATCGAGGACGAGACGGGCATCAACGCGACCTACCTGGCGTTTGGCTTCCTTCGCTGGAGCGAGAAGGAGAACCCCAAGGTGACCTACCGGGCGCCGCTCCTGCTCGTCCACGTGAGCATCGTCGCCGGCTCCGTGCTGGACCCCGTGAAGATCGAGGTGAGCGACGACGACGTGGTGGTCAACCCCACGTTCGGCTACCTCCTCCAGGCAGAGTTCGGCTTCTGCCTCCCCGAATACGAGGACGGCCAGACGCTCGCCGCGTACTACGCGCAGGTCAGCGGCCTGGTGGAGCGCCTCGGTTGGACGGTTGTGGACGAGTGCAAGATCGGCATCTTCTCCTTCCTGAAGATGAACATGTACGAGGACCTGATGGCAAACGGCGACATGGTCTTGGAGAACCCCAACGTCGTCGCGCTTCTTGGCGGGGACGTAGACACCAACTCCATCGCCTTCGACGACGGCCCGCACCAGGTCGAGAACCCGCTCATAGACCTGCACACGGTCGTCGACGCCGACTCCAGCCAGATGGAGGCCGTCGAGATGGCGAAGGCCGGCAAGAGCTTCGTGCTCCAGGGCCCTCCCGGCACGGGGAAGAGCCAGACCATCACAAACATCATCGCCGAGCTTTTGCACGACGGACGAAAGGTGTTGTTCGTCTCGGAGAAGCAGGCGGCGCTCAACGTCGTCTACGACAAGCTGACCAAGGTGGGCCTGGCCGATTTCTGCCTCGAGCTCCACAGCCACAAGGCAAACAAAAAAGCGGTCATCGACGAGATCAACAGGACGCTCGATCAGGCGCAAGGGCGAGGCCCAGTCCAGGCTCGACTCCTACGAGCGTGCGCTGCACGAGCGCCGCGACGTCATAGACATGTCACTCTACCAGCTCTTCGAGTCGTATTCCGCCCTCAGGTCGTTCCGCGACATGTCGTTCTCGTTCGCGGACGTCCAGGACAAGGGCCACGACTGGATGCAGCGGGCAACGGAGCTTCTGGAGCGCTACGTTGAGTACGTTCCCTCCGTGGGACCAGACTACAGGGAGAACCCCTGGCATGGCTTCTTGGACGCGGGCATCTCCTACGAGGGTCAAGGGACGCTGAGGACGGACCTTGCGACGCTGAGCGAGGGCTACAGGCGCCTCAACGACCTGGCCAAGGAGATTCAGGCGAGGTACGGCACCCCCGACCCGAGCTTTGCGGACACCGTCCGCTGGGCATCGCTTCTCGACTTCGCGGCAGACTCCGACGCGGTGACCCCGGACCTCTTGCACAAGAGCCGTCTCGGCGAGGCATACCCCGTCCTCAAGCAGATGGGCAGGCTGAGCCAGAGCATCGTCCCTTTGAGGGACAAGCTGCTGGGAGGATTCGACCAAGCGGCCTTGAGCGAGCTCAACGGCAAGGACCTTCATCGCAGGCTGGTCGAGCAGCACGGCTCCTTCTTCTCGCGGCTGCTCAACCAAGACTACAAGAGCCTCGTCAGCTCGGTACAGCGGCACAGCAAGACGGGAGAGAAGCCCAGCTACCAGCAGATGCTCGAGCTCTCGTCGGACCTCGCGCAGCTCCAGTCCCTCAACGAGGCCTTCGCCGAGGCCGAGCGCAGCGCGGCCGGATGCCTCGGTCCCTGCTACCGCGGACCCGACACCGACTGGGGCAATCTGCTGGTGTCGCTTCACAAGCTCGGAGTCCTTCTTGGCGACGACGCGCAGTGGCTTGGATCGTTTACGAGCATGTCTGCCGAGGACTTCGAGCGAAGCCGCAGCGCCTTCCGCTCCGACGCGGCCGCGATCCGCAATGGCGTCTCAGAGGTCGCCGCCGCGAGAGAGCGAGTGGCGGCCCAGTTTGACGCAAGCGAGCTCGACCTCGAGAACGGCTCCTATGCCGCATGCGTCGGCAAATTGGAGGCATGCCTCGACGACTTCGACAAGCTCGGCAACTGGAAGGCGTTCATGGACCTCCTCGCAAAGCTTGAGGACGCCGAGCTCATCCCGTACGTCCACGCCACGATAGACGAGGCGATGGAGCCGTCGGAGATTGTTGGCACGTTCAAGAGGTGCTTCTATCGGCAGTGGATCGAGAGGATCGCGTTCACGGTGCCGGAGATATCGACGTTTACGAGGGTGACGCAAGACCAGGCCATACGCACGTTCGTCGAGAAGGACGCACGGCAGTACGTCATCAGCCGAGCCCAGATCGTGTCGGAGCTCTCCCAGCGACGCCCACACATGAACCTCATCGCCGGCGGCAGCGCGCTTTCGGTGCTCAGGCGCGAGGGCCGCAAGAAGCGCAAGCAGATGCCCATCCGCAAGCTCCTCTCCGAGACGGGTCCCCTCGTCCAGACCGTGAAGCCGTGCTTCCTCATGTCTCCCCTCTCCGTCAGCACGTTCCTCGACCCGAGCTGCATCTCCTTCGACACGGTCGTCTTCGACGAGGCGTCGCAGATCTTCCCGCAGGATGCGGTCGGGGCGATCTACAGGGGCAAGCAGCTCATCGTGGTCGGCGACTCGCGGCAGATGCCACCCAGCGACTTCTTCAACGCCGCCGTCGACATCGAAGACGACGAGGTGGGAGACATTAACGACTTCGAGTCGATACTCGACATCTGCAGCAGCGTGTTTTGCACCAAGAGGCTCTCTTGGCACTATCGCAGCCACCACGAGCAGCTGATCGCCTTCTCGAACCTCAACTTCTACAACAACAGCCTCATCACCTTCCCTTCCTCCACGGCAGACCGCGAGGGCATAGGCGTGGACTACTATCGCGTGGACGGCACGTTCGACCGCACGAGCAAGACGAACCGCGCCGAGGCCGAGTTCATAGCCGACCTCGTCTTCAGGCACTTCGAGGAGCATCCGAGACGCAGCATCGGAGTCGTCGCCTTCTCCGTGGCGCAGCAGGGGCTCATCGACAGGATCATATCGAAGCGCCGGGAGCTCGATCCCTCCTTTGAGGAGTACTTCTCCGCGTCGCGACGCGAGCCGTTCTTCGTAAAGAACCTCGAGACGGTGCAGGGCGACGAGAGGGACACGATCATCTTTAGCGTGGCCTACGCGCCAGACGCGCAGGGACGTTTCATTCACAACTTCGGACCCCTCAACCGCGAGGGCGGCGAGCGCAGGCTCAACGTCGCCATCACCCGCGCGAAGGACAACGTGAAGCTCGTCGCGTCGATCTCCTACACCGACATCGACCTGAGCCGCTCGAACGCGGTGGGGTCCCGGCTGCTCCGCTCGTACCTCGACTTCGCAGAGAACGGAGAGGTGGCGCTCGAGCGCAGCGTGTCGGTCCCGGTCAGCGACCAGTTCGACTCCTCCTTCGAGGAGGAGGTCTGCGACTTCCTGAGGGAGCAGGGGTTCACCGTAGACACGCAGATCGGCTGCTCGGGATATCGCATCGACATGGGCGTCCGCATACCCGGAAGCTCGGACTACGTTCTGGCCATAGAGTGCGACGGCGCCACCTACCACAGCTTCGCGAACGCGCGCGACCGGGACAGCCTGAGGCAGCGCGTACTGGAGAGTATGGGATGGAGGTTCTATCGCATCTGGTCCACCGATTGGTTCAAAAACAACGCCGTCGAGAAGGAGCGCCTCCTCGCCGCAGTGCGCGACGCGCTGGCAGACGCGGTCACGCGGGCATCGGACAACGAGGAGGAGACCGAGCCCGCCGCCGTCGAGGAGGCACAGTACGCGACCGAGGCGGCCGAGCAGCCGTCTCCCTTCGAGGAGTATCGCCAGATCGACGCGATGGCGGCGATCGAGAGAAACGGCGGCAACCTGCAGCTGGGCGTCCGCGAGGTGCTCGAGGCCGAGGCGCCCCTCTCCGAGGAGCTGCTCCTGAAGAGAATCGTCGACTTCTTTGACCGCAAGTCGGTCACGAAGGTCGTCTTGCGGGAGTACGAGCGGAGGATGGCGGGATGCCTCCGCAACGGCATCGTCCGTCGGGACGGGTTCCTGTACCTGAGCGAGCAAAGTGCCATCGAACTGCGCGTCCCCGGCGTCAGGCGCGAGGTACGCCACGTAGCGCTTGATGAGCTTGCCGCCGGAATGCTCGTCCTCATCGGGCAGAACGGCTCGGTCACGCGCGACGGACTCTATCGAGCTTTGGGCGAGCTGCTCGGATACAAACGGACCGGTCCCGCCATCGCCGCCAGGTTCGACGAGGCGCTGCTTCGGCTCACGACCCACGACATCGTAACGCTTCAGGACGACGTGTTGACGATAGCGTGACGGAGAACCGTCCCTCGTGTCCGTATGAACGCGCGCACGGGTGCGCCGCGCGTGGAGTCGGACACCTCCGCTGAGGAACTAAGCCCCCGCGTCCGGAAAAACGCGCGACGTGTAGCGACGAGCGCGAAAACGGACACGTCAGCACATCTGGTGTGAAATGTGGGGCCTCGTTCCGGTCACGACAGCTTGCCACTATTCGTCGAAGCAGTGGCCTACTCCACCACGACGTCGTCTGCCCCAACGATAATCTTTGCAGGCTTGTCGATGCACACGCCACGCGCCCCTAAAGCTCCATCGGGATGATGGCGTGCGTTCCCATCGGATGATGACTTGCATACATCCCATCTACAGCTCGTCCCGTACGAAGGGCATGCTCATGCAGTGCGGGCCGCCACGCCCCCGGCTGAGCTCGGCCGAGGGAATCTCAAGCAGCTCGTAGCCCGCCTTGTAGAGGATGTCGTTCGTGAGGGCGTTGCGCTGATAGACGAAGATGCGGCCCGGAGACACGGCCAGCGTGTTTGATCCGTCGTTCCACTGCTCGCGCGCAGCCGCGATGGCGTCGTTTCCTCCACAGCGGATAAGCTTCACGGCATCGAGCCCCATGGCCTTTGCGAGCACGCGATCGAGGCCTTGGTCCATGCGCTCTATGGAAAGCTCGCCCACCCGTGCGCCTCGCGTCACCCGAAAGACCTCCAGCGTACGGAGGATGCCCGGATGGTACAGGAACGCGTCGACGTCCACTTGGGTAAACACCGTGTCCAGATGCATCATGGCCCGCGTATCGGGAATCAAGAACGCATATATCTCCTCTATGGGCGGCCGACCCTCCCCGCCCCAGAAAACGTTCTTTGCGTAGAGGTCGATTGCCGCCGAGACAGTGCGCTGCGAGATGCCTATCGCCACGGTGTCTGCAGACAAGTTGAGGAAATCGCCGCCCTCGAGCCGATAGGGGCTGTTGCGCTGATACCAGATGGGCGTGTCGCGATAAGCCGGATGATAGGAAAAGACGTAATATCCCAGCAACGTCTCGCGGCGACGCGTCACGCTGTACATGCTGTTGAGGTTCACGCCGTTTCCCACGACGGTGAAGTTGTCGCGCGTGAAGTAGAGATTGGGCATCGGATCTATCACGAGGTCGGGGTTGCCGCTCTGCGCCGTTCCCACCAGATCGGCCAGCTCAAGCGAACCCGCATGCCCCAAATCGAGCTCGTCCCGACGCACGCCGCGTATGATCTCGCTCACGAACTCCCGCATGTCTTCTATGCTGTCGAGTCTCTCTCGCACGGCGGAGATGGTGCGCGCTCCCGTCAACCCGCTCTCGCGCACGTAATCGTCCCTGAACTGTCTGCGCAGGCGAGCAGACGACTCAAGCGTCTCCGTCAGCAGGTCCTCGAGGTAGAGCACCTCCACCCCCTCCTCGCGAAGCAGGCGCGCGAACTCGTCGTGCTCGGCTTGCGCGACCTCAAGAAAGGGTATGTCGTCAAAGAGCAGCGGCTCCAAGTTTGATGGTGAGAGGTTGAGCAGTTCTTTGCCCGGTCGATGAAGCATGACTTGTCTCAGCCGTCCCACTTCGTTGTGCACGTTGAGCTTCGCTTGCATGTACGCCTCCTCAGTTACGGGTCCCTGCAGACGCTGTCCAACATTATGCCATGGCAGTTGTTCGCACGCCATGTGAGCCTTCCATTTGCCGTATTCGTCGGCTTTGTCACGTCCCTCAGCGAGAATTCGCGCGATAATGAATGGTTGCGGACGATTGCAAATACAGCCACGGAGGGGAGACCATGCCAAAGAAAGAAAAACGCGACCAGAAGCAACGCGAGCGCGCCGAGATAGAGGCCGCACGCAAGGAGAAGCTCACTCCCAAGGGCGAGCAGGTCGACAAGTACTCGGCAACGACCAGCGCCTATGCGCACGAGGCGTCCATGAAGGCTCGCAAGGCCGTGAAGGAGACGATGGACCGCCTTGGCGCCGGCAAGCATCGCAACGGAGGAGGCGTCGACCTCTCCTACACGCAGAACCGCGAGGTGAGCTGGCTTCGGTTCAACAACCGCGTGCTCGACGAGGCGTTCGACGAGTCGGTGCCGCTGTTTGAGCGCCTGAAGTTCGTGGAGATCTTTGGGTCAAACCTGAACGAGTGGTTCATGATCCGCGTAGGCGGCCTCAGCGACCTCGCCGCGCTCAAGCACGAGCCCGTAGACAACCGCAGCGGCCTCACCCCCTCGCAGCAGCTCGAGGTCATCTTCAAGATGCTGCCCCCGCTCGTGGAGCGTCAGGAGAAGGCGGAGCTCGAACTAGAGGCGCAGTTGCGGACGCGCGGCCTGACGAGAGTCACGCGCGAGAGCATGACCGACGAGGACGCCGAGTTCGTCGCGCAGTATTTCCGCAAGAACCTCTCGCCGATCCTCTCCCCCCTCATGGTGGATCCACGGCATCCCTTCCCCAACCTGCGCAACGGATCGCTCTACGTCGTCGCCTCCCTCGACGGTCAGGACGAGACGGGAGTGCTCGGAATCATCGAGATGCCACATCGCCTGCAGCGCATCATCCAGCTTCCCAGTCGCCCCAGCAAGTTCCGCTTCATTCTCCTCGAGGACGTGATCGCCTCGCAGACGGACAGCTGCTTCGGCGCGTACCACTCCACCAGCACCGCCATCATCCGCGTCACGCGCAACGCCGACGTCGACCCAGACGGCGAGGGAGTCGGCGAGGAGGAGGACTATCGCCAGCACATGAAGAAGGTCCTGAAGAAGCGCCTACGGCTTCAGCCCGTGCGCCTCGAGATACAGGGGGAGTTCGACCACGCGCTCAAGCACTTCATACGCGAGGAGCTCGGCCTCACCGACAACCGGGTCTTCGTCCGCAACGTCCCGCTCGACCTCTCCTACGTGTACGGGCTCGAGGAGCGAATCCCCGAGAAGCATCACCGCGAGCTGACAAACGAGCCGGTAGAGCCGCAGGAACAGACCACACAGGATGTGACCAAATACTGTACGCTTTCGATTTCCTGCGCCACGATCCTTGATAATATGGACAAGCTGGATGAAGAAAAAATCGAGCTGGTTCCGTCTGATGGCTGGCTGCTAAAGCCTGTCAAGGTGAA
>CACXZL010000103.1 GCA_902772085.1 uncultured Coriobacteriaceae bacterium
TTACGGGTACGAGTTCGTTAACCTCGAAGGCATAAGGATGCGTAGGTGGCAGGTCGTGGGCGATACGGCCATGTCTCTCCATCGCCTTGCATATCCAGCGCGGATGGCCTCGGCCTTTAGGCGGCCATGCAAGGGGTTGCGCCTATAGGAGTTCGTGCGTCGAGGATTGTTTGCCATTGGCGCGGCCTCCTTCGTGTCCTGGCCTTGGTGAAAAAACGCCTCGTGAAGTCCTCGATCGAGCAGGGGCAGGCGCTTGCGGTACTCCGACAGCACGAGAGGCCAGTTCCGCCAAACATAGGACCGACGCGCGACAGGTGACGCCCCTGCATAAACCGACGCCCCCGTATCAGTCATTTAGTTGTAATATTTAAATACAATGTTTACCGTGCTGTCGTAAGACTGCAGCACGCGGCAAAGGAGTGACCGTCGATGAAGAACAGCGCTAGTGCGAGTCCGGTGGAGGAGCGTTACGAGCCCAACGGTGCCCTGAGGCTCCGCTGGCTGAACCTTCCCATCACGTTGCGCGTGGCCCTGTCCGCCGCCGTCATGGGACTGCTCGTCGTCATCGTCAGCACCTTCTCCCTCCCGAACCCAAACATGATTCTCATCGCGGGTCTGGTGGTCTGCTCCGCCATCTTCGGGGTCCCGGGAGGGGTCGTGTCCGCTGCGGCCATGATGGGCTACACCGTCTACTTCTTTTCGACCGACCACAGCCTCGTGTCATTCACGCCCCAGAACTTCATGAAGGTCGCGGTGACCGCGATCGGGGTCACCGTGGTGGGCATATTCGTGTGCACCCTCAAGAGCGCCGAGGACCGCGCTCTCGCCGACGCCACAGCGATGGCTGTCCTGCTCAGGGAGGACAACCTGCTTCTGCAGGAGGCTTCGTTGACCGACGTCCTCACGGGTCTGAGGAACCGCTTCGCGCTACGAAGGGACTACTCCGGCTACGCCGAGAGTGGGAGGTCGCTTCATGTCATGATGATGGACCTGGACGACTTCAAGGGGATAAACGATGCACACGGGCACGAGACGGGCGACCTCGTGCTGAAGGACGTCGGCTCGATCCTCCTTGGCACGTTTGGCCCGGAGTGCTCGTACCGCTACGGCGGGGATGAGTTCCTTGTCATCGCCTCTGACTGGACGGACGATGAGTTCGATGCGGCGTGCAAGAGGATGCGCGGACAGATGGAGTCGCTGTCCATAGGTGCGGATGGCGAATCGGTCCTCTTTTCAGGCGGGTACGTCTGTGGATCGCCTCGCCTCCAGTCCGACCTCAGGCTCATGATGCGCCAAGCGGACGACAACCTCTACAAGGCCAAGCGCGAGGGCAAGGACATGGTGGTCGGGAGCGAGTTTGACCGCGCCACGGCTCAGGCGTTGGTTGACAAGGGCAGGTCCGTGCGGTTTGGCGACCGCGCATGACCGAATCGTAGCCGGCACATCGACATCAAAGGCAGTCGCCTGCCTCGAATGAGCTATCTGTGCTTCCCATAGAGGTCAAGTCGGATGAGGACTACAAACTGCGCACCGCGCTCAGCAACCTCCTGGGAACCGCGGAGTACGGCAGTGGGCGGGCGACGCTGGTCGCGCGCAGGGGATTTCCTGGCAGTACGACGATGAAGCTGGTCTGTTTTGGACAACGCCGAGTCAATCGCCCGTTGCATGGGTTAACATTACAACATGTGAGCAATCGAACTATCACAAGGGACATGAAATGCGCAAGGGTCATCCAGCTCACTTCGAGAGCAGCCTGCAAGTGGATACCGAGGCAATTCCCGGCGGTTACATCCGCTACTACGCCGACGGCGACGAGGAGATCATACATGCGAACGGGTACGTCGTACGCCTCTTCGAGTGCGACGACGCGGAGGATTTCTTAGCACTCACGAAGGGGTCCTTCAAGTACTTCGTGTGCGAGGACGACCTGGGGGCTGTGGAGAACAGCATTTGGGGGCAGATCGGCAGTCGTGGCGACCTTGACCAAGTCTACTACCGCATACGCACCAAGGCCGGCAGGCTGGTCACGGTGGTGGACTACGGCAGGCTCATCGACGAGTCCGAGTACGGTCGTCCCATATTCGAGGTGTTCGTTGCCCGCGTGGCGCCGGAGAGCGCCGTGGATTGGCTCACCGGTCTGTCGGGCATGAGCCGTTTCCATGCGCTCGCCCACATGGGCACCTCCCTTCTGACGGGCACCGGGCAGCGGGTCGTGGCCATGGCCTTTGACATCATGGGCATGAAGGAGTTCAACACGCGCTACGGCAGGTCGGAGGGAGATCGGCTCCTGTGCGCCCTCGCAGACGCGCTGCGCTCGGAGTTCGGCGGGGAGGCGTGCTCGCGTGTGGGCGAGGACCACTTCTATGCGTTCGCCGCAGAGAACGACGTCGCCGAGAAGGTCGAGAGGATGTTTGCCCGCTTCGCCTCCGAGGACTTCGAGCACGTGCCGCCTGTGCGCGCCGGCCTGTACCTTTGCGACGAGCGGGACGACATCGTCGAGGTTGGATTCGACCGCGCGCGAACGGCCTGTGACTTGGACCGCAGCACGTGGAAATCCCACCTCGTGTGGTTCACCGACGAGATGAGGGCCCAGGCCCAGCTGCGCAGCTACGTGCTCGAGCGCCTGGACCAGGCCATAGACGAGGGGTGGATCCGACCCTACTATCAGCCGGTCATGCGTTCTGCCACTGGCATGGCGTGCGAGGAGGAGGCACTGGCGCGCTGGGTTGACCCGGAGTACGGCGTCCTTTCGCCCGACAAGTTCATCCCGGTGCTCGAGGAGGCCTCCCTGCTACATAAGCTCGACCTCCACATAATCGACTGCGTGCTTGAGGATCTCTGCAAGAAGCAGGAGACGGGCGTCCCCGTCGTTCCGGTGTCGGTAAACATATCCCATCGCGACCTCGCACAGTTCGACGTCGCTCGCGAAATCGCATCGCGCGCGGACGCGCGGGGCGTGCCGCGTGAGCTGCTCCATGTGGAGTTCACCGAGTCCGCCATCCACTCCGACCCCGAGCTCTTCATGACTCAGGTGCGATCCCTGCACGACGCGGGGTTCGAGGTCTGGATGGACGACTTCGGCAGCGGCTACTCCTCACTCAACGTGCTACAGCGCTACGAGTTCGACGTGGTGAAGCTCGACATGGAGTTCCTGCGTGGCGCCGCGCACGACTGGAAGAAGGCGCGTTCGATCGTCGAGGGCATCGTGCGCACGGCAAAGATGCTTGGCGTGCGCTCGCTCGCCGAGGGTGTGGAGACCAAGGACCAGGCGATGTTCCTCGAGGGCATTGGCTGCGACATGCTGCAGGGATATCTGTTCTCGTCGCCCCAGCCGTTAGACGTTATCGCCGGACGCTGGTTCGCGGGGACGGGACTGCCCCGCGAGGACCGTGACGAGGAGTCCTACTGGAACGACGTGAGCGGCGTCAGCCTCACGGACTTCTCCGCATATGATGACGAACGAGGCATCGAGGGCCTCTCGATCGCGGAATTCCCCGCGGGCGTGATGGAGCGGCGCGGAGGGGTATGGTACGTAGTGCGCGACAACCGTCCGTTTGGCGAGTACATGGAGGTCGCGGGTGTCTTGAGCGAGGGCCATTCCGGGTTGTGTGCCAACGAGGTGCAGCGCGTGCTGGATTCCGAGTTCGTCGCCGCATGTGCGCAGAGTGACGAGTCGGGTGCGTGGGAGCTCGTGGCAGGCAGGCTTGAGGACGAATCGAGCTTCCAGTTCTACGTGAGATCCCTGACATCGTCGCCTGAAGCCGCCGCCTACCTTGTCGTGGGCGTCCCCACCATGCTCGGCACAGCCCTCGGGTCGTTCGGTGACGTGCCGGTGGGATACGCGGTCTTCCGCGTGACTCTCGACGAGTCGGGTGACGAGGTCGTTGATGCAAAGTTCGTGTACGCGAACGAGCTGTACCGGAGCTGGAGTGGCTACGGAGACATGGGACTCGCCGGCAGGTCGCTCCTGGAGGTGGCGGGGGACGCGGGGAGGATGTGGTTCCCCTACCACTACAGGGCTGCCGTGCTGGGCGAGGAGGTCCACGGCACCGTCTTCAGCCCCGAGGTGGGGCACTGGGTCAGTTTCCACTTCGCGCCGTCACCCGCGAGGGGTTGCTGCGTATACGCGTTCTCCATAGCGGACGCGGAGCACCACGAGCGCGAGGAGATGCGTGTCGGCCTAGACACGTCCGACCTCATCATCCGCATCGCCAATGCACTCAGCGGCGAGCTGAGCTACAACGCTGCCATGAATCGGTTGCTCGAGACCATGAGCGAGGTCATCCACCCCGACCGCCTCTACGTGTTCGAATATGGCGAGAAGAGCGTGGACAACACCTTCGAGTGGTGCGCAGAGGGGATCGAGCCGCAGATCGACACGCTCCAAGACCTGGACTTCTCGGAGTTCGCGACGTGGGAGAAGCTGCTCGCACGTGAGCCCGTCGTCGTGATTCCCGACGTGGAGGAGTTCAGGGAGTCCGACCCGCAGATGTACTGGCAGCTCTCGCGCCAGGGAATCACCCATCTTCTGGCCGTGCCATTCTACGATGGCGATGAGCTGCTCGGCTACCTCGGTGCCGACAATTACATGCTGGAGGAGGACGTGGACTCCATCCGCGTGCTCCGGACCGTCGCCTCATTCATTGGCGCGCGCATAGTGAACCGACGGCTCATGGAGACGGTCGAACATCTCGCGACGCGCGACAGGCTCACAGGCCTCCTGAACCATAACGGGGTGGACATCGCCATCGCCGACTGCCTTTCCTCCATGGGGGGCGTCCCGTACTCGCTCGCACTCATTGCCATCGACGGATTCAAGGATGCGAACAGGGCATACGGCCGCGATTTGGGCGACGCAGCCCTCAACAAGATCGCTCGGCAACTGGAGCACGTGTTTCCCTCGGGATCGGTGATTGGACGCAACGCTGGCGACGAATTCGTCGCGGTGCTGTTTGGGGATGACGCACAACAAATGGGACCATACCTCGAGGGCTTCACGGAAGCGGACATCGTATGCGAGCATGAGGGCGAGAGCCATGCCTTCACCCTGTCAGCGGGCTATGCATGCTATCCCGAACAAGCTACAGACCTGCACGACGCTTATTCAAACGCTGATGCCGCACTAAATGCCGCCCGGCGTTCGGGCGGTCATGTGTGTCTGCGGTACACCGCTCAAATGAGGAACCAGTCGCATCGGGGGTAGGTCAGCCGACGGTCTTCATCTGAGCCTTGCGCTTGTACATGCGGCGGTCTGCCCGCTCGAAGACGACCTCGGCCGACTCGTCGGCCTCGAACCGTGCAACGCCGTAGGCAATCTGGATTCCACCGGCGCCTCTGCCGCTTATGTTGTGCTCCTCAATCTTCGCCGCGTTCTCGTCGAGATGGTCATAGTCGTAGCCGCGACAGATGATCGCGAACTCGTCGCCGCCGACCCTGAACACGGGGCTGTGCTTGAAGGTATCGCAAATGACGGCACATGCGTCACGGATGTACTGGTCGCCGGCCTTGTGCCCCAGCGTGTCGTTGACCCGTTTGAGGTCGTTGACGTCGCAAACCACGATTGCGAACGCAGGATCCTCGGTCGATTCGATCAGCTCGTTGAGGTCCCGCTCCTCATCCGCGTATGCGTGCTTGTTTCGGACTCCGGTGAGACTGTCCCGCATGGCACGTCGCTGCGCCAGCGAGAGGTTGCGCGCGAACTCCTGCTCGCGTCGCACCTGCGCGTCCTCGTCGAGCACGCCGACGATGAGCACCGGCCTTCCGTTCTCGATGATTTGCACCGCCTTGAACCTCACATAGGTGGGAAGCGCGCCGCCGATCAGCCGGTAGTCAAGCATGAACACGCCATCCTGCTCGATAGTGCTCATGACGTTCTCTTTCGTTATGCGCGAATGGAACAGCTCTAGGTCTTCCGGGTGCACCACCCGAAGGCTGTTCTCGTGTGTTTCCTTGAAGAAGTCCTTGCCCTGCTTGGATATGCCTAGCCCCTCGAACTCGCTCGTTGCGCTGTACTCCGTGTAATGGTCGTTTGCAGGATCCACGAAGTAGAGAACTATCATGTTTCCGTTTAGCGCGCTGAGGCGAGCGAAGACGTCGCGCTCCTCGCTTGCCTTGCGTGCCGCTGCGCGCTCCCGGACCTGTGCGTCTATGTTGTTCACGCCTACGATCATGAACCGCTCGCTGTCTACCAAAGTGGTCGCCTTGAGGTTGACGTACGTGGGCACGCCGTCAATCATCAGGCGGTACTGAATGATAAAGGTCCCGTGGATGCGTATCTCGTCCCGCAACCTCTCCTTGTCCATGGCGGCGATGAACTCCTCCTGGTCCTCCTCGTAGATGTAGCTCTTGGCGTTCTCCCGGCTAACGGCAAAGAAGTTGGTACCCTTGGTCTCCGACAGTCGATCCGATGCCTCGGTCCGCGACCCGTACTCTATGTAGTCATCGGTCTCGAGGTCCACGTAGAAGAGGTTGAAGTAGTCTCTTGCCAGAGAGTCAACGATGCTCTCGTAGATCGTGCTGTTTGTGAGGGTCTCCTGATACGCAGCAAGAT
>CACXZL010000104.1 GCA_902772085.1 uncultured Coriobacteriaceae bacterium
CTGTACCTGCTCATGCCGGTACGGATGTAGGGGTTCACGCCGAAAGGGACGTGTTGGCCGTCGTTCTTCTTGGCCGAGAGGAACGACGGCCAGACGGCTGGCTGAGAGGAGAGGGGCGCGATGGGTCTGGTGGTGTCGAGGGTCGTCCTGCATGACTGGCGCAGCTTTACCGAACGCACGCTGGACGTGTCGAGCGGTCTCACCATCCTGTGCGGGCCAAACGCCACGGGAAAGACAAACACGGTGGAGGCCCTGCAGCTCCTCACGGCGGGAACGTCGTTTCGTCGCCCCCGCACCACCGACCTCGTGCGCGAGGGATGCGCGTCGGGACGGGTCCAGGCGCGCCTCGAGGGCGACGGCCGCGTGGTGGACGTATCGTGCGAGGTGGCAGACGGCAAGCGCCGCTTCGTGCGAAACGACAAGGCCTGCCGTCCGTCGGACCTCTCGTCCACACTCATGTCGGTGTTGTTTTGCCCGGACGACCTCTCGTTTGTGAAGGCCGGCGCGAAGTATCGCCGCGACGAGCTCGACGCCTTTGGGGCCCAGGCGAGCGATGGGTACCGCAAGGTCGCTCGAAGCTACGCCCGTGCCGTGGAGCAGCGCAATCGTCTGCTCAAGGACCCCATGCCGGACTTGGGCCTGCTCGAGGCGTGGAACGCGTCGGTGGCACTCGGAGGCGCCACGCTCCTGCACGCCAGAATCTCGATGTTTCAGCGGCTACGCAGGCATCTCTGTGCCATATACGAGCAGGTGGGAGGTGGTGAGCAGCTGGATTGCAGCTATCTGGGAAGTCTGGGAGGCGGCCTCGAGGGCCTTTCGCGCGACGAGCTGCGCGACCTCTTCCTTGATCGTCTGGACGAGTGCCGCGAGGAAGAGTTGCGGCGGGGCGTGACGCTCGTGGGGCCGCAGCGCGACGACGTGGCGTTTACCATCGCCGGCCGCGACGCGCGGGCGTTTGGGAGCCAAGGACAGCAGCGCTCGGTGGTGCTGGCGTGGAAGATGGCCGAGGTCGCGATCGCGCGTGAGGTTCTCGGCGAGCAGCCGCTCCTGCTCCTGGACGACGTGATGAGCGAGCTGGACGAGGCCCGCAGGGCGGCCATGACGAGGTTCGTCCAGGGGGGAATCCAGACCGTGGTGACCACCACGAATCTCGCGTACTTTCCCGACGAGCTCCTGCGCGATGCCGAGGTGATACGCTATGGCAGTTGACCGTCGTTCAGACCGCGGTGGCCCGGCGTCGAGCGTCGGCGACGCGCTCGTCTCGCTGATGGCGGGGCCCCTGGGTAGGGGCCTCTCGGACGCCGCCCGCGCGGCACGCGCCTGGTATGCGGCAAACGGAGACCGCGAGCGGATGCACACCACGGGCGTGTGGCTGCGCAAGCCTGGATGCGAGGGGGCAGACCCCGTGATGGTGGTGGCGCTCGACTCAAACCTTCTGGCCATGGAGCTCGCCACGCGCAAGGAGCTCTATCTTGCCCGCCTCTCGTTTCGCGGGATCGCCGTGAGCGATATCCGATTTACCGTCCGCCGTGACCAGCGCGAGCATGCGAGAAAACCCGATAAAGCCTTGCGCGCGGACGCAGCGGCGCGTCGCCCCCTGCCCGATTTGTCGCCTTCTGAGATGGAGAGGGTCGCGCGCGCCACGTCTGGATTGCCCGACGGGCTCAGACAGAGCGTTTCTCGGGCGATGTGCGCTTCTTTAAGACGAGCTAAAGGATAGAAACGCACGCATCGCACAAAATGCCCTTAAATCTTCTCTCAGAGCCTCAGGTGAGGTACAATGAAAAGTCATACGTTTCGAGTGGCGGCGTCGTGCCCTCTACGGGGCGCCACGCGGGTCAAGAGCCCGCGGGCGTGAGGCCCGCCGCCCGCACCAAGCGTGCGCTACACAGAGAGGAATCACGTGGCAAAGAAGAAGCAGAACGGGTACGGAGAGGACGCGATCAAGGTCCTCGAAGGCCTGGACCCCGTGCGCAAGCGACCTGGCATGTACATCGGTTCCACGAGTTCGAGCGGCCTGCACCACCTGGTATGGGAGATCGTGGACAACTCCGTGGACGAGGCCATGGCGGGATTTTGTTCGAAGATCACCGTTACCGTTCACGCGGACAACTCCGTGACCGTGACGGACAACGGGCGTGGCATACCCGTAGGACGTCACCCGCAGAAGCGCATCCCAACCCTTGAGGTGGTGCTCACGGTGCTGCATGCGGGCGGCAAGTTCGACAACGACGCCTACAAGGTCTCAGGCGGCCTGCATGGCGTAGGCGTGAGCGTGGTAAACGCCCTCTCGTCCAAGCTCATCGCCGAGGTGAAGCGTGACGGCGGCATCTACCGCATGGAGTTCAGCCGTGGCAAGACGACGCAGAAGATGCAGCAGGTGGGCACCTCCAAGACTACCGGCACCTCCATCACCTTCTGGCCTGACGATACGATCTTCGAGACCACGACCTACAACTACGACACCCTGCACGACCACCTCCAGGAGACGGCATTCCTCAACAAGAACCTCAAGATCGTGCTCGTGGACGAGCGAGAGCTCGAGCCGAGGCGCGACGAGTTCTGCTACGCGGGTGGCATCGTGGACTTCGTGAAGTTCCTGAACGAGGAGAAGACCATTCTGCCCGGTCTGAGTCGTCCCATCTACATCGAGGGCCGTTCCGCAGACGATGCCGACGCCGACAAGCGCGGCGAGGTGGAGATCGCCCTCCAGTGGAACACCACCTATTCTGAGCAGGTGCTCTCCTTTGCAAACGACATCTACACGGATGAGGGAGGCATGCACCTCGAGGGATTCCGCACGGCGCTCACAAAGACGCTCAACGACTATGCCCGTGCGAAGAAGCTCCTCAAAGACAAGGAGCCAAACCTCACGGGCGACGACGTGCGCGAGGGCCTCACGGCGGTCATATCCGTGAAGCTGCCCGACCCGCAGTTCGAGGGCCAAACGAAGGCCAAGCTTGGCAACTCCTACATGCGCACCCTCACAAACAAGGTCATGGCGCAGGGCTTCGCCGAGTATCTGGAGGAGCATCCCAACCCCGCCAAGGAGATCTTCAAGAAGGCGAACCAGGCGGCGAAGGGACGCATGGCCGCCCAGAAGGCGCGTCAGGCGACCCGGCGCAAGGGCCTTCTTGAGAGCGCGAGCCTTCCCGGCAAGCTGGCGGACTGCTCCGTGCGCGACCCCGAGATGACCGAACTCTTCATCGTGGAGGGCGATTCCGCAGGCGGCAGCGCCAAGATGGCGCGCGACCGCTCCATCCAGGCCGTTTTGCCGCTGCGCGGAAAGATCCTCAACGTCGAGCGCGTGCAGGAGCACCGCGCCCTCTCCAGCGACACCATCACCTCGCTCATCACGGCCATCGGCACGGGCGTGGGTCCCGAGTTCAACATCGAAAAGGCCCGCTATCACAAGATCGTAATCATGACCGATGCCGACGTCGACGGCGCGCACATCCGTATCCTGCTGCTCACGTTCTTCTACCGCTACATGCGGCAGATGATTGACGCGGGCTACATCTACGTGGCGCAGCCGCCCCTGTACCAGCTCAAGCCCAAGGGTCGCAAGACCGGCAAGTACCTCTACACGGACGAGGAGCTGGCCATAGAGGCCGCCAAGTACGACGACCCAAGCCGCTATACCGTCCAGCGCTACAAGGGTCTGGGCGAGATGGATCCCGAGCAGCTCTGGGAGACCACCATGGAGCCCAAGAACCGCATCATGCTGAGGGTCACCGTAGAGGACGCCCTCGCCGCCGACCGCGCCGTCTCCGACCTCATGGGCAACACGGTGGAGAAGCGACGCAACTTCATCCAGACGCACGCGAAGGACGTGCGGTTCTTGGACATCTAGGCCGACTCGGGTCCTTGTTTGTCTTTTTCGCCTGCTCAGACAGTCCTCGCTCGCTATGCTCGCTGCGGAACTCGCATTCGAAAAAGACAAACAAGGGCGCTTGGGGCGAAGTCCCGGAAGGAGCGTCCTTCGCGTGTGGCTGGATGAAGGGGCGCATGCGCGGCTGCTGCCTGCGAAGTCGGAGACGGCGCGGTCGGCAGCGAGGGTGCGCGGGATGACCGGGACTGGGAAAAAGATTGGTGCGCCGCTTGCGGCGCGTGATATAGAAGGAGAACGATTTGGCAGACAACAACGATGACGAGATTCGTGGAGAGGACGAGCTGCGGGGGCCGGACGGGCATGATCATCTGGACGACCTCGTAAATCGTGCCATGCACGACATGGAGGTGGATCCGGAGCTTGAGGACGAGGACCCCTCGGACGTGTATGACGACTTCGAGGACGAGGACGACTACCCGCCCGAGCAAGGGTCCATCAACCTCGCAGGGGCGAATCTGAGCCATACCATATCCGACGAGGCCGGTACGCGCCTGGATCTCACGGACATCCACGGTGGCGCCCTGAAGCCCATCGAGATGAGCCAGGAGATGAAGACCTCCTTCTTGGAGTACTCGATGTCGGTCATCGTGGCGCGCGCCTTGCCGGACGTGCGCGACGGCCTCAAACCGGTGCATCGCCGTATCCTGTACGCCATGAACGAGGCTCACATCGTGCCGACGCGACCGCACAAGAAGTCCGCCTGGACGGTCGGCGAAGTGATGGGCAAGTACCACCCGCATGGAGACGCCGCCATCTACGACTCCATGGTTCGTATGGCGCAGGACTTCTCGATGCGCGTACCCTTGGTGGACGGCCACGGTAACTTCGGTTCGGTGGATGGCGATCCCCCGGCGGCCATGCGCTACACGGAGAGCCGCCTCACGCACGCGGCCATGGAGATGTTGCGCGACCTGGACAAAGAGACCGTGGACTTGCAGCCAAACTACGACGAGTCCTTGTCGGAGCCGGCAGTGCTGCCCGCGCGCTTCCCAAACCTTTTGGTAAATGGATCGGCGGGCATTGCCGTGGGCATGGCCACCAACGTGCCTCCCCACAACCTGGGCGAGGTCGTGGAGGCCGTGTGCCTGCTCATCGACAATCCCGACGCCTCTCTGGATGACATCATGAAGGTCCTGCCCGGACCCGACTTCCCCACGGGCGGCATCATCATGGGCACCGATGGCATTCGCGACGCCTATGCCACTGGACGCGGTTCCATCACCGTGCGATCGAAGGTGCACGTGGAGAGCGTCGGCCGCGGTGGACGCCAACGGCTGGTGGTCACCGAGATTCCCTATCAGGTAAACAAAGGACTTTTGCAGGAAAAGATCGCCCAGCAGGTGAACGAGAAGCGCATCGAGGGCATATCCGACATGCGCGACGAGTCGAACCGCAAGGGCATGCGCATCGTCATCGACCTCAAGAGCGGCGCCGTGCCGCAGGTCGTGCTCAACAACCTCTACAAGCGCACCCAGTTGCAGGCGAACTTCGGTGTGATCGACATCGCGCTCGTGGACGGCGTGCCGCGCACGCTCACGCTGGTGGAGATGCTGCGCCACTATATCGATCACCAAGTGGACGTGGTGACCCGCCGCACGCAGTTCGACCTCGACAAGGCTCAGAAGGACCTGCACATCCGCGAGGGCCTGCTCATTGCCGTGGACAACATCGACGAGATCGTGCACATCATTCGCAGCTCGCGAGACGACGAGGAGTCCAAGCGCCGCATGAACGAGCGCTTCGGCCTCGATGAGATCCAGTGCGAGGCCATTTTGCAGATGCGTCTGCGCCGCCTCACCGGCCTTGCGCGCGACCAGCTCGTGGCCCAGATCGAGGACCTGCGCGAGCGTATCGCCTACTATCAGGACCTCTTGGAGCACGAGGACAAGCTACTTGGCGTTATCAAGGACGAGCTGCGCCAGATCTCCGAGCGCTTCGCCTCGCCTCGTCGCACGCAGATAAACGCGCAGGGTGCCGAGGACCTGGACGTGGAGGACCTCATCGCCGAGGAGGACATGGTCGTCACCTTCACACATGCGGGTTACGTGAAGCGCCTGCCCGTGGCCACCTATCGCGCCCAGAAGCGAGGTGGCAAGGGCATGAGGGGCCTCTCACTGAAGGACAACGACTACGTCGAGGACCTCTTTGTGGCGAGCACGCACGACTACATGCTCTTCTTCACAAACAAAGGCAAGGTGTACCGTCTCAAGGTGCACGAGCTGCCCTTGGGAAGCCGTCAGGCGCGCGGATCGGCACTGGTGAACGTGCTGAGTCTCGCGGAGGGAGAGCATCCCATGGCGGTGATGACGGCACGTGACTTCCCCGAGGACGAGTACCTCATGTTTGCCACGGCATCCGGCATGGTAAAGAAGACCTCCATGGCGGCCTATGACGTGAATCGTGCGGGTGGGCTCATCGCCATCAAGCTCAAGGAGGACGACGAGCTCGTGGACGTGCGTCGCGTGAAGGAGGGCGACAAGGTCATCCTGTGCAGCACCGATGGAAAGGCCATCCTCTTTGACGAGAGCCAAGTAAGGCCGATGGGTCGCGACACCTCCGGCGTACGCGGCATCAGCCTCAAGGATGACGCACGCATGCTCGGCATGGACGTCTCGGAGTATCCTGAGCACCGTCGAGGGGGTCAGGGCGTGTTTACCATTGCAATGACGGCAAAGAAGGGTAAACTCGTGGCTTGTCGTGTGGTTGGACCGCAGCACGAGCTCATGATCGTCTCCAGTGAGGGCGTCATGATACGCGTGAAGGCAAACGACATCTCGAAGCTCGGGCGTGCAACGCAGGGCGTGAAGATTATGAACTTGGCCGAAGGCGACACCGTGAAGGCCATGGCCCGCATGATCGCACGTAAGAAGAAAGCGCCCAAGCGTCGTGCCGGTGCTGGTGAGGCTCAGGCGGTTTTGGACCTTACGATGGCGGGTGCGGAGCCCGAGGAAGCAGATACCGTAGACGTCGGTGGTGACGAGGAGTTCGACGAGTCGTTGCTCGACGAGTAAGCGCGCAAAGCCTCCCCACGAGGGCTTGTAGTACACGGCCCGTCCTGGAAAACCCAGGACGGGCCGTGTTTTTTGTCGACTACATTAGGGAGTTGATGCTGCCGCGTATGCTACGTAGAGCCGCTGGAATGTGCGATCCAAACCTTGGCGTGGTCACGCCACGACGGTGCACACGGCTTACTCGGAGAAATCCTCGGGGGAGAGACCCTCTACGAAGTTGTGGAACGCTTCTGCCTCGCGCTCCTTCTCGCTGCGCTCTATGGCGGAAAAGTCAGGCAGCGCCGCAGTGTCCAAAACGTCACTCTCGGCGTATATGGGCACGTGCGTGCGCACGCATAGTGCCAAGGCGTCTGACGGGCGTGCGTCTACAGCCACCGTCTCTCCAGATTCGCTCTTGAGGCGTACCTGGGCAAAGAAGGTGGTGCCTTGAACGTCGTTAATGACCATGTCGGTCACGCTGGCGCCGAGATTTGCGATGACGTTCTGGAGAAGGTCGTGCGTCATAGGACGGGTTTGTTTGTGTCCGTCCACACCCATGCTTATCGAGGCAGCCTCTACGGAGCCGATTCGGATGGGTAGCTTCGACGTCTCGTGGTCGCCGCGAGGTTTCAAAACGACAACCGACGCGATGGGTCCTGCGCCGACCACAATTGATTGTATGTCCATACGTATAAGTGCCATGCGGACATTCTAGCGTTATTGGCTTCAATTTCCAGTCTTTTGTTTTGTCAAATGGGCCGAGGCCATTTTTGCCACAATACCGCCAAAAAAGACAATACGTTCAGAAATCAGAAACGTATGACAATCGTGGCGCCCATGCAATCGAGACGGCCATGCAATCGAGTCAGCATCGCGCATGCAATCCGAGGTACCATTGGCTGCCGTGTGCAGAAACGGACACACAACGCACCCATTCGTATCGCGTGTGTCCGTTTTTACGCGCTGGAACGGCAGGGTGTGCAAAAACGGACATTTGCTGCCCGCGTTGATGCCGCATGTGTCCGTTTGTGCACGCGGACAGTTTGAGCGTGTGCACAAACGGACAATTAGGTGGCGATATGGTCACTCACGTGTCCGTTTCTGCACACGCCATACTTCCGTGTGTGCAGAAACGGACGTAAGAACAGCCGATTCGGCCAATATGAGTCCGTTTTTACACACGCAGACAGAAACGTGTGCGGAAACGGACATGTGCCTCATGAATTCATGCCGCATGTGTCCGCTTATGCACACGGGCATTTTGAGCGTGTGCACAAACGGACAATTAGGTGGCGA